>NZ_NFKD01000050.1:0-33682 GCF_002160215.1 Bacteroides sp. An19
TGAGAAAGCGCGAAACCGCCGTATGCGGAACCGCTTGTACGGTGGTGTGGGAGGTCGGTAAATGTGAAAGTAGGAGGCAAATGCCTTTCTATGATTAGCATTTACCTCCTACCCGATTAGTAGGATGGTGCTATTTACCCAACATACAAAGTCATTGGCATCTTTTGCACCTCAATCATTTTCTAATATTTTTTCTGCATATTCGTTATTTCGGAGAATTTCGCATCATAAAATAAGCAAAACTTTGTCTTCAAGGCATCTTCTTTCATCAACCAAATTGTTGTGATTTCCTTGTTAGGCGGAAACGGTTGTTTTCCTCATGTATTGTGATGAAAAAAGCCCTTCCTATTATAGGAAGAGCTTTCCATGTACCTTGTTACAACAGACTTAATGGCCTTAGCCTATATTCCGGCTTCCGTCCGAACGGAACTTATACATGCCCGTTTCGTAGGAAATCCTCCCCAGGACTATCCATTTGTTCAGACCTTCCTGGTTTGCCCATTGCGTGTATTTCTGTTGTATGACGATAGGGTTCAACCTAACCTTTGGGGCGTTTTTCCACTCTTCGTCTGGAATCAAGGCGTTAGCGGCAAACGCATTGGCAGCTTTCTCTTCGGGGCTTTCATGATCGTAATCGGATATGCTTAACTTACAGTCAATCCCGGGCTTCCCGGCATAATGCAAAAAAATATGACCTACCTCGTGCAACAGGGCAAAGGCAAAATTGTCTATCCGGTCATATCGCTTTGTCAGAACGATACAAGGGATGCCGTCTTCGATGAACGAATACCCGTCCACTGAGGCCTTGTCAACCTTTTCCACGATGCAGAATGCGATTCCTGCTTCCGACAATATTTCCTTTACCCGCAGCTCTGTCGATTTGTTGGTATGCAAGGCAGCGGCCAGTTCCGCGACAAGGGCATCCTTGTTTGCCATCGAGAATTGCCCCTTCACTTTTTGGTTTCTGACTTGCGACTCTGCCAGTATCTTCCAAGTCATAAGCATTCTGGCATCTTGCCCTGTTTTAGCCGATTTCTTGAACATGCCCGCCGTTGCCATTTTCAATTCTGCAGGCTCTGGAAGACGGAGGTCATCTGCAAGGAACTTTACCTGTTCAACTGCCGACATTAATTCTCTACCCAGTCTTTTAAGCAAAGTCTTTATATCGAACACCTCGTTATATTGGTTCAGCGTGGCATTTGCCACCAATTCCTCCTCGCCTTTCTTTTCAATCACCGATTGGTCATGGTCGTATTGCGTCTGCATATTGACCAAAGACACGGCGGAGATGCCGAGTGCCTCCTCAATCTTGTCAGCAATGGGTTTCGTCATGGGACGCTTGCCTCTGATCAGCTCGTTTAAATGAGACTTCTGCATTCCAATCATGGCTGCAAAATCCTTTTGGGAGATGTTTCTTTCTTCCAATTCATACCTCAGAATGGTACCCGGATGAGTTGCCGTCCAAGGTGTACTGCTCTCATTTTTTGTTACCATAATGATCGTTGTTTAATTCTATCAATGTTATTTCTAGTCCAGTATCCGTTTCCCTGAATAACAACCGCTCAACCCTGTTGTTGAATATGCGCACAGAACTCAGGGACATATGTTTAAGTTGCTCGTAGTGCAAGAAACTGTAATCCTTCAACCGCGAAACATGTTCTACCCCACGCATCAGATTGTATATGTCTGTCAGCTTACGCACGAACTTCTTGTCACGGGAAATCTTCTTATATTTTCCTGCGTTTGCCCCATTCAGGATAAGCTCCCGCAGGTCATCGTCAGTAATTTCTACTTTCATTATGCCATATAGCAATATTGTGTTTTGGTGCAAAGATATGAATAATTCCCTATAAACGGGAATTTCAAGAGGCGTTTCGACCGAAATATGAATGTTTTTACATTTATTTAACCGAAGTACAGCCTTACGGCATCTTTTTCTTCCCTGTAAGGATGTCGTTGAGGTCCTTGTACAAGGGATAGGTTTCCATCATGTCATGCACGGCATCGCTTTTGAGTTCCCGGAGCATGTCCACCACACGCCGTCCGGCATCGTCATTGTCGAGATAGCAATAGATGTGCTTGTAGGCTTTCAGCCGCGGCAATGCCTTGGGCAAGTTATTCACCGAGTTCAGCACCAGCAGGTCTGCACCATAACAGGGTACGGACAACCGTTCCCGTTTCCTCAAGGTCAGAAAGGACAGGTAGTCCATGAATCCCTCGAACAAGCACACGCTGTCTGTTTGTCCTTCAGAAAACAATGAAACGGCTTTCGGGGCGATGCAACCTTTATAATAAGGATTGCGTATCTCATAGCCGCCCGCCTCGTTGGGAAATGCGATGGCATAGTAGCTTTTCCCGTGGCAGGTGTAATGCGCTTCCCTGCATTCTTGCCTCGCGATGTCAAGGTCGATGCCACGCTTGGAAAGGTAGGAGAGCAAGGGAATGGATGCCAACGCCAGCAACCGTAGGTCCTGGAATGCAGACGCTTGCGGTTGCATTCCAGCCGGTGCGGACGGTTGCGGATGCGGCACGAACGTCCGCACCTTCAAAGGCACGGCCGGTGCTGCCCGTTCAATCATCTTCAATACTTTGGGTATGTTTGGGGTTCGATATACCAATACCGCAAGGTCGATGATGTCGCCGCTCTTGGCCGTAGCGAAGTCATACCATATATTGCGGTTCTTATTCACCTTGAAAGACGGATTTTCATCCTCCCGATAAGGTGCATGATACCATGCGGACACAGTGGTTTCCTTGGTGGGATGAATACCGATGGCCAACAGGAAGTCCACAATGGCTATTTGTTTGATTTGCAAGATGTTCATATCGTTCTGTTTCTATGTTTGATGAATATTGGAGCGGATACAACCAAGTTTACCATATATATACGCCCTGCGTAAACTAAACTTCTTTTGTCGCCAATCCCTAAATATTGGCAAGGAATGGAAGTTTGTCCCGTTTGTCATATATATATGCCCGGTGTTAAACTAAACCTGTTTGTTTTTCATCTTCCATGCCGGGTTATGCATGGTCGGAAGTTCTCCAGGTTTATCATATATATACCCTCCCGTTAAACTAAACCTCTTCCGGGACGGCATTGCCACCGTTGTCCAATGCTTCCGGCCGATAAACGTAAGCCTTGTCATCCTTGACGATGACGCCCCTGCCCATCAGGTACTTGTTCAGCTCGATGCAGACATTGCGCCCACGCTTGAAGCCGATTTCCGCATACCCCTGCCGCAAAGACTTGATGAGAAGTCCGTACCCCACAATAGGACCGTTCCCAAAAGCTATTTCCAACGCCTTTGCGTGTTGGGAGTCCGTGATGGCCTCGGTCGTAGGCTTGCGTTCTTGTGTGAAGGCGTAGTCCTCCACCAGTTCCGGCAATGCCTCGCGGTTAATGCGGAATGCGAACGGCTGGAACTCCCTTTCCCGGATGTGCATCGCCTTGACTTCGCTGATGTTGCCGTCAAACTGGCTCTTGGTCACTTGCAGGATGGTTTCCGCCTTGTTGTTCAGTTCAGTTCCGATATGCCCCCGCGTATTGTCATCACCTTTGTTCAGGTGCAGCACGGTGTGGATGTGCAGGTCGTGCATGCTCGACCAGCGCATCAGGTCGTTTATCAAGTCCACCGACTCGCTGGGGCTGTTGATGTCGTACATCAGGTCGCGGATGCCGTCTATCACGACAAAGCCTATCTCCGGATCGGAGGAAAGCGCATGGTTGATGATTTGCCTCCGCTGCTTGGGGCTGTACTCCCGCAGCATGAAGAACACAAGTCGGTCCGTTTCCCTGTCTGTCGGCATCCCGGCCAGTTTGAGGATGCGCTCCAGCACTTTGTGACAATGACATTTGCTTTGCTCGGTGTCCACATACAGCACCTTGTGCTTTCCCTCAGGCAGGTGCGCCTTGTAGTGCAGGATGTTCCTGCCGGACAAGGCTGATGCCACAATGGCGGCGCAGTTGAAGGTCTTCTTGCTCTTGGGCTTGCCCACAGAAGCGCTGAAATTGCCGAGCGTGGCGATGGTGATACCGTCCACCTGCACGATTTCAGGAGGGTAGGCATAGGTCTCCGTGACCCGCAGGCGTATGAAATTCAGTATCTGTTCGTAAACATTCCTGTCGATGTCTTCCGACACCGGTATAATCCCACGTGCATTCATTGTTTCTTCCCTTTCTTCATCAGTTGGTTTTCAGTCCCCATTCCGGTTCCGGCCAATGCCGCCTGCCGTTCAATCTCACGGTTTGACAGAACAGGATTCCGGCGTTTCCAGTCATCCAATGCTTTCCGTTCGAAGAAAATGTGCTTACCGTTGGGTTTCGAGAAAGGAATTTCATGAGTGGACGTGAGACGGTACAAATGACCGGTGGATATGTTCAGGTACTTGGCCGCTTCTTCCACGTTGAACACTTCCTTCAATATGTAAAGCTGCCGCTCTATCTCCTCGAACCTGGCGATTAATGCCTCAAGGGTGCCAAAACGGTTGATGAACTCCTCTATGACTGTTATCTTGTCCAATACGCAGTCGATGTCCTCCATCCGCTTCAATATGGAGTGGACGGCTTCCACCCGCTCCAGCGTTTCCAAAAATCCTGATTCCGTCATACGTTCATTCCTTTAAGTTCCACTTCCGTAGTTTCATCCGGGCCGGCCAATTCGCCGCACTCATGATTGCGGCACAGCCATCCGTCCAATTCCCGCTTGCTGAAAAACAGCAGTTTGCCGCTTGGCTTGTAGTGCGGTATTTTCCCGTCCTTTGCCAGTTTGTAAAGCTGGCTGCCCGACAGTCCCGTGTACAGGCACGCTTCCTTGAAGTTGAGCGTGTCCTTGATGCAGTAGAGCATCTTTTCCACTTTTTCCACCTGCGCCTGTATCAGACTCAGTTTCAACAGGCAGGACGGACATTCTACCCGTCCGGGCCGTTCATTCGTTGCAATGCTTTGTTGTTCCATAGTTCTTACATTTTATTAAGTTGGACAATGAAAGGGTTCGCCCTCCGAAACTTGTTTGTTTCAGGGGGCGAAATTAGCGTCTTGCCAGCATACCAGGCGATTGACGGCAGCAACAGTTCGGAACTGTAGTCCTTACTGTTGCTGTTTTCTTCTGTCATTTGTTGTCCGTGTTTGTATTTTCTCCCTTTGGCAGCACTTGACGCACATAGTGGCGGATTTTTTCCTGCATGCTGTTCGGGTTGCTTTTCGCATGGGTCAGGGCATTGGAGAACTGTTCATGCCGTAACGGCCTGCCATCTTTCGGGCCGAGTATGCTCCCGGCTTGCCCCAACAGGTGTTGCCAACGGGAAAGGATAAGCCGGTGCTGGCACAACTGGTCGAAGAAGAAGGAAAGCAGGCGGTTGTTCTTTGAGTGGAGCGGAACGGAAAGCCTGCCTTCCAAAAGAGAACGGAGCATGGGGGCATCAACACTCTCCTCAAACAGACGAGCCTCATTCACGCAATGCGCAATGAGGCTCATCTGGTCATCGTTCAGGCTGCAGCCCAATGATAGCTGACGTGAAGGAATTTCACCGCCGGTTTTGGATGTTAAAACAACTTGTCCGCGTGGTGGAGGTGTCGTAGTGTAATAAAGATGCAACAGGCATTCAAGTTTGCCTCTGTCAGGGTCGTCTTCCATAGAAAACTGTCTGAGGAGATCTTCACGTGTTGTAAGGAGTCCGTCCAGAATGCCAAGGTTCTTCCGGTGTTCGTTCAGGCCTTTGGCATCCTGTCTGTCCGTGTGGTGGTGGGAATTAAGGAAGTCCTTAGCGAACAGATTGTGCAGCTTGCCTCCTACCAACACTTCTGTTTTGTACGATGATAGAACCTCCCGCAACAAACCATCCAGTTCATTACGGGCCACTTGGCCGTAAAGGCCGTTACGCTTCGTTTGGGCTTTTTTTAAAAGCTCCTCTTTTTTTGCATTTACGCTTCATTGTCAGGTAGTTTAATGGGTGATTATTCAATGAATGCGTCATCCAACAGGGAGACCGCATTGTCTTTCTTGCTGTTGATGATTTTTGCGTAACGCTGTGTGTGCCGGATGGTAGTATGCCCGAGCAGCTGGCTTGTGGTGTAGATGTCAACGCCGGCGGTCAGTGCAAGGGTCGCGAAAGTGTGCCTGGCGACATGGAATGAAAATTTCTTGTCAATTCCTGCATCTCTCGCCCAATCGCTCAACACGTGTTTATACCAAATGCTTAAGGTAGGAAATACCGGGTCATCCGGTGTTGCATCGCCTTGTTCGGGCAGCCATTTGCGGGCATTCATGTTCAGCGGCAGGTAAAGCAGCACGCCTGTCTTGAACTGGCGTATCTCTACCTGCCATTTCCCGTTGTTCCTGATGATGTTTTTCCAGCGGAGCAGTTTGATGTCCATGATGCGCAGTCCGCAGAAGCAGGAGAAAAGGAAAGCCGCCTTCATGTCCGGGCGTCTGCACGGGGTCTTGATGAGCCGTTTTACCTCGTCCACGGTAAGATACTCACGTTTGGTCTCCTTGCCGGCCACCATGCTGCGCTTTATCCCCCGGTATGGTGATTTCTGCAGCAGGTTCTCTTTAACCGCGTAATTCAATGCGGCACGGACGAAATCAAGATACAGGAATACAGTCTCTTTGGCAAGATTGTCGTGATTCCGGGTATAGGCTTTCCTTGTGAGTAATCGTTCCATGAAGCCAAGCAGGTAGTCCCTGTCCACTTCTGCAAGCGTCACCATGCCATTATACTCTTCCAGTTCTGCGATGCAACGGTTTATCCATGTCAAGGCAGACTTGGAGCCACCACGCTTCATCACATGGTCATGATACACCCGCATCCAGTCGGTGAACAGCATCTTCGCCTTGTACGAACGGTCTGTGATACCTGCCAGCTTATTGGTCAATTCCAATATCTTTTCCGCCTTTATCGCATTGGCAGTGGCAAGTGTATTTGCATTTTGGATTTTGGAGGCATAATCGGTTTCGGGTACCAGATACAACCTGAGAAACTGGTAGCTTCTTCTTCCATCATGATAAATGTCCAGGTATATGGAAGTGTTCCCGTTCTTCAATTTGTTGAACCGCAAGCGTACCGGTTCTTTAGCCTTTATTTGTTTCTTGGGTCTTGCCATGCTTTTCCCTCCGGTTAGTTGTTGTTATTCAAAAAGTTCATCTATCATCAGTACGGCAGCTTCCTTTTTCGCATCGACAATCTTTGCGTACACCTGCGTGGTTTCTACGTCCCTGTGTCCCAGCAACTGGCTGGTGGTGTATAAGTCTGCGCCTAATGTCAGCTCCATCGTTGCGAACGTGTGCCTGCTCATGTGGTAGCAAAGACTTTTCTTTACACCGGCAGCTTTAGCCCATCTTTTCAATACGACATCCAAGGTTGTAGTGTACGGAATGGAAAACACATGTTCATCCGCGTCACCCCGTTGCTTCGGAAGATAACCTTGCGCCTGTGCGCTGAGCGGCAGATAAAGCATGTTGCCCGTTTTCCGCTGGCGCACTTCAAGATGAACCTTCCCGGTTTCCTCTATTACATTTTTCCATTGCAAAGAACGCATGTCGCCAAGCCGCAGGCCGCAAAAGCATGAGAACAGGAAAGGGACTTTCACGTCTTCACGGCAAGGTGTCCCCATCAACAGCTTTACCTCATCTATGGTCAGGTATTCCCTTTTTTTCTGTTCCCCTTGTATGGCATCCCTGTCAATAGCTAATCCCGGATTGACTGACAGGATGCCTTCGTCCACCGCTAAGTTCAATGCGGAAACTACATACCCCACATATGTCTTGATGGTTTTCTTGGCAAAAGGTGCATGGGTGCGTTTTGCCTTGGCTCCGTTCATGTATTCAATGAAACCGTCCAGAAAATCCTTGTCCACATCGC
Organism: Bacteroides sp. An19; assembly: GCF_002160215.1. NCBI lineage: Bacteria > Pseudomonadati > Bacteroidota > Bacteroidia > Bacteroidales > Bacteroidaceae > Bacteroides > Bacteroides sp. An19. The sequence continues at coordinate 7,861 of NZ_NFKD01000050.1, forward strand.
ACAACCGTGCTTTCGGATCATATTTTTTGAGTTGGACAATAGTGGAATGTACACTTGGCTCCAATCCACGTTTCCCTTTCTGTTTCCGCTCTTCCATATATACATTCATCCAATCCGTTAAAAGCATTTTCCCTTTTTCGGACAGGACGAGGGGAGGTTTCTTATTCGTGATGTCAATAATACGTTGCGACTTGATTGCGTTTGCCGCTTTCAGCGTATGCTCATTTTGAGCCCTTGCGGCAGCAGATGTTTCAGGTATAAGGTACAGTTTCAGAAATTCATAACGTCTCTTTCCCTCGTAATAGATGTCGAGGTAAATGGACTTGTTCCCATTCTCCAATTCCTTGAAACGGATTCGGACGGGTACAGACTCAGATTTCTTTGTACGTGCCATGACTTCCTTCTTGGTAATTTATTACTGTATGCGCAAAGGTAACAAAAAACATTCAAAACACCAAGATTTGACTAACAAAAAAGTAACATTAAAAGCAAAAATACTCATTTAAAAACGAAAAACAAGCAAAAATCCAATTCTTTTAATTATTATATAAATCATTGATATTCATTACTATTTATGATTTTAATTGCATTTATTTACTCAAATACATTTGCTTTGTATATAGTCCGCCATAGCTGGGCTACCATAGCGCGTGGCAAAGATGTTCCGTTGTCGGTCATCAGCGAAGGACTCGGACACGATTCGGAAACGACTACACAGATATACCTTGACTCAATAAAGTGTAAGCATTCGATAAACTACAAGTTTTAAACCTTTATATACAACAATAGCGACTGTCACTATGAACCTAATAGTTTCAGTCGCTATTATTTTGTTGAACCTATAAGTTGCATATGGGCACAAATTTGTATATGATGAAGTTTCTAAAGCTTTCACTTTTACAGCACAGTGACTTATGGGTTTGTACCATTTCTCAAGTAAGCACTCAATTTAGGGCATTCCCCTTTGAAAGGGCACTTTTGAACAGGCTGTATGAATGATTGTCAAATGAAAACATACGGACTATCCTTCGGTTTCGCGACATGACAATGAAGACATCCCCGTCACAGGGTTCACGGTGAAGCAGTTCACGGATGATGGACAACACACGGCTGTGCTTACAACGCATGTCGGTAAAGTCACGCACATAATAAAAATGATTCAGGCCGGTAACACTCAGCATAGACCCTCCAGCTTCTCTATCATCCGGACTAAGTCCTGATAGCTTAAATTCTTTTGGGACAAGTGCAATCCATTACTGATACGGATGTCAATCCATATGCGGACGGGATTGTCATTACTGCTTTTTAATTCAGGCTTAGGCCGGTCACCGGTCTTAGTCTTTTCCTCATGGGCAATCTCAGGAGCACCGTCAACCTGAACCTCAACTACTTTTTTGCGGGTATCCTTAAACCATTTCTGGAAAATGTTATAAGGGACTTTGTTCTTTAAACAAAACGATTGGAGAGATTCCCCATGAGGCAAAGCCTCGGTCTAGTACTGAAAGTAAAACCTTTCAAGATCTTCACTGCTATACATAATTCTATAAATTTGGTTGGCAGCGAAGTTACCCATTTCAATCAATAGCCATTTTTTGACTGCTTACTGACAAGGTACCAGTTGACGAGGTTCTGAATAGTTTTACTGAATGTATTTAAAACCTAGTTACCTAGTACCTGTTACCTAGTACCTAATCCTAAAACCTCGTTCACTAGTACCTGATACTTAGTCCCTAAAAATAATCAACCTGCCTGAGCATCTCCTTGTCCTCGCTCATGTACCGTCCAGGCTGTGGCGGCTCCACATGCGACAGCAAGATGCGCTTCTGCTTTCCGTTGTTCAGCATAGCCGCCAACCTGAGCCTGCATCCGTATGTGTCCCGCATGGGTATCGGGCTTTCCGAAACGGTGCGCCATGCTTTTCTTCCGTATGCCTCGCAGGATTTGTTGGCTTTCAACACGCTAAATCATAATGATGCGATTTCTTCCGGACTAAGCCCGGTAGCTTTCGCTATGATATCTGTAGAAACGCCTAAACGTTTCAAGTTTTGTGCATCCTCCAGTTTACTTTTAGCCATTCCTTCTTTTATTCCTTCTTTTATTCCTTCTTTTATTCCTTCTTCTCTTCCTTCTTTTATGCCTTCTTCTCTTCCTTCCTGCATTCCTTTTTCTCTTCCTTCCCGCATCGCGTTCTCCACTCGGTCTTGCATGTCCTCCTCGTAAATCCGGCTCACATAGAAACGGTCTACTGCCTTATCATAAGCCACACGGTTCGCTTCCGACAGGTTCGCTACGGCAGCCAGCCGTTCCAGATGCTTGAACACCTGTTCTTTCAGTGCATCCGGCATTCTGTTCCATTCGTTCATATTCTTCAGTGCATAGATTAGTTTGTCATACAATGTCTCGCATTCCTCCAGCTGCTTGGTGAAGTAAGGGAACTGCAAGTATATCTGCCGGAAGTGCGGGTTCACCGTCCGTCCGCTCTCACGGTCTGCCACCACCGTGTCCGTACGGAATTTCGGCTCTAACTTCCCTTCCTTGAAGTTCATCAGGAATATTCCGTACACGGTTGAGAGTTTGTAGCGGTCACCATAGCGGAGTGGTGCTTCACTTACCGTGTCCGACACACTGTCTTTTCCTCCAGACGGCAATTCCACTTCATCCGTTATGGGACGTTCTATCAACCGGCTGATGGCACGGCATACATAGTACAGCGTACGGTCCAGAAAATTGCTGTGCCACCGGTTCTGCATCTCCACGATGATGTATTCCCCGCTCGAAGTCAGGCAATACAGGTCGAAGATGATTCCCCTGTCGTTTACGTTGTCCGAATTGTCTTCCTTGTCGATGAACGTCAGGTCTTCAATGTGATGCTCCCCCGCAAGCAGCTCGTTCAGCAAGGTAATGAGCAGTTCCTTGCTGGCAGGTTGCCCGAAGATAATCTTGAAGCCGATATCCGTAAACGGGTTCACGAAATGCGTCATGTATCTTTCTCTTCTTTTCATGCCTCAAAGATAGGAATACTTGGGGAGATTCACAAATTTGTATATGATGAAGTTTCTAAAGCTTTCACTTTTACAGCACAGTGACTTATGGGTTTGTACATTTCTCAAGTAAGCACTCAATTTAGGGCATTCCCCTTTGAAAGGGCACTTTTGAACAGGCTGTATGAATGATTGGCAAATGAAAACATACGGACTATTCTTCGATTTCACGACATGACAATAAAGACAATCCCCGTCACAGGGTTCACGGTGAAGCAGTTCACGGATGATAGACAACACACGGCTGTGCTTGCAACGCATGTCGGTAAAGTCACGCACATAATAAAAATGATTCAGGCCGGTAACACTCAGCATAGACCCTCCAGCTTCTCTATCATCCGGACTAAATCCTGATAGCTTAAAATTCTTTTGGGACAAGTGCAATCCATTACTGATACGGATGTCAATCCATATGCGGACGGGATTGTCATTACCGCTTCTTGATACAGGTTTAGGCTGCTCACCGGTCTTAGTCTTTTCCTCATGGGCAATCTCAGGAGCACCGTCAACCTGAACTTCAACTACTTTTTTGCGGGTATCCTTAAACCATTTCTGGAAAATGTTATAAGGGACTTTGTTCTTGACACAAAACGATTGGAGAGATTCTCCATGAGGCAAAGCCTCGGTCTGGTACTGAAAGTAAAACCTTTCAAGATCTTCACTGCTATACATAATTCTATAAATTTGGTTGGCAGCGAAGTTACCCATTTCAATCAATAGCCATTTTTTGACTGCTTACTCAAAAAACTACTGTCCGAAGAAACATCCATCCCCAATCGGTTCAAAGTATAACAGCAAATAGCAAACGTTGCCGAGCCCGAAATCAAGAATGAAAAATCAAAGAAACTGAATGCTTCCGATATGCGGTCTATGATTTTTTGAAAGTTGGCAGCCATAATAGTGTAGGTAAAACCATGAAGAAAACATAAATTTCAAACTATTTTGCTTCTCAGCATTGCCGATACACCTCTGCCACTTGCTCCGCTATGTGGCTCCAGTCGTATTCCGCCATATCGTAGCGCACTTTCCGGTAAGGCTTTTCGATATTCTCCTGCAGCTTTTGGGCAAGCACATCTATATCGCCTACGGGGAAATAGCTTTCATAATCCAAGCCCACTTCCAGATTGGCGGGTATGTTGCTCACGATAACCGGACAGCCGTAGCTCATGGCTTCCAGCAAAGCGATGGGCAAGCCTTCGTGGGAAGAAGGAAGCACAAAGCAGCGTGTATGCGTAAGCAGCGAATGAAGCTTCTTCCCCTTGATGAATCCGGTAAGCACCACGCCGTTCTCCTTTGCCATCTGTTTCAAATGCCGCGAATACTCATCCTCAAAATCCGTATCGCCAGCCAATACCAATTTTACATCCGAATGGAAATCCTTCATTTTTACGAACGCTTCTATCAGGTGATGCAGGTTCTTTTCCGGCACGAAGCGGCACATTCCCAATATATATTTGCCTTTCTCTATGCCCAACTCTTCGAAGTATTCCAGATAATCGCACAAGTCCGGTTCAGGTACCCCATTATATATAAGGTGGCAATCCCGCCGGTTATACTTACGTACGAGTATATCGTTAATCACCTCCGAAATCACAATCATCTCGTTTGCATATTTCGTCCCCATCCGTTCGCCTAACTTCAATATTGCCTTGGCGGCGGATCCCCATTTGTCACGGTCATAGTCGGGACCGTGATGCGTAAACACTACCTTCATGCCCAGCAACCTTGCCAACGGAACCAACAAGGCGGGACCGATGGCATGAATGTGTACGATGTCGGCACGAAGCGATTTCGCTTTCAGTATTGCCCGAAACGTATGGATGATTGCCTCGAAAGATTTCCTCTTCGGGGTCGCTATGTCAACCAGCTTCACCCCTTTGTATTCTTTCAGACTGTCGTGCACATAGCTCTTTCTGCGTATCACAGTCACATCGAAGCCCCGTGCCGCTATCCTTGGAAATAGTTCCTCGCAATGCGTCTCCACGCCACCCATGATGTTCGGGATGCCACGGGTGCCGGTAACAACTATTTTCATAAAAACATTCTTGATTTTGAGAATGAATAATTATTTTTGCAAATCCAAAAGCTGAACCAATGAAACAGCACTTAAACCGCCTGAAAGAAAATCTCCTTTATGCAAGAATTATAATCGTTTCTTGCCTGTCAGCTTTGTGGCTTTTCATAAAAGGCAAAAGAATCAGGTAAATCAGAACTTCTCCCTCAAATCCCCCTGGCACGGGTCTTGGCCTACATCGCACCACTTCGGGTCTATGCAAGCAGGCTTGCCCTGCATAGAGCGCAGCTTGTTCTGCAACGCCCACTTTGCTGGATACTTGATATACTTGTGCATCACTGGGCTTGCCGTACCAACCATCCAGCAGTTCTTCGGGCACTTCCTTACCATCGCACGAACCTTCTGCGCCTGCTCGCTTTCCCAAATCTCCATAAAAGGTTTGTCGTGGATGTTACCCATGCTTTCTTTCCAATACTTCTCTTCCAGTCCGTTACATGGCATCACCTCGCCCCACGGATCGATGAAGAAGTTCACCATACCCGCCTCGCAAGGCAGCATACGCTTTCCTCCTTCGATATAATTAATCAGCCCCATGTTGAACCATGCACGAAACCAACTCTTTGGGTGTTTCTCCTTCAGCTGCCACTCAATTAGTTGCTTGAAGTTATTGCATACCTCGTCTTTATTCGTAATCACATTGTCACTCTTGTGGAAATAATATGAGTTATGAAAAGCCGCCGTGGCAAACTCCATGCCCATGGCAAGCGAAAGCTGGTAAAGCGAAAGCATGTCTTTTGAATTGTGGTTTGACACTGTGCAGCCGAAACCGATGTCCTTCAACCCCATGTGTTTCAAAGTGAGCAGCGTGCGCAGACCCTTGTCAAATCCGCCTGCATGGCCGCGCAATTCATCGTTCTTTTGGCTAAGTCCTTCGATGGAAATACGTATGCCTATATTAGGAAACTTCTTGGCAAGTGCCACTACACGGTCCTCAAACCAGCCCGAAGTAGAGATTACGATACGTGGCGTATGCTTGTAACACTCCTCGACAATCTCGTCCAAGTCTTCACGGATGAACGGTTCGCCACCCGTCAGATTGATGAACTTCAACTGCGGCAGAGTCTTCAGATCTGCAGCCTTTATTTCTTCACTCTTCTTCGTGGGATTCTGCCAAATGTTACACATCTGGCAACGCATCGGACAGCGATACGTCAGGATAATGCTTGCGTCCGTTGGACGCGGAATGTTTCTACTTGACATTTTATCTTATTTTTATTCGTATATTTTCATTATTTCTTTGTAGTAGTTCTCGGCGTTGTAATGCTTCATTGCAACGTCGGCGATGCCCTTATAGTCAAACTTAACGTCAAACATCGTCTTAATTTTCTCTGTAAGGTCATTGGTGTTGCCACTCTCAAAGGTCATACCGTTCCTGCCCTCATCTATCAGTTCAGGAATACCGCCAATACGTGCACCAAGTACCGGTGTGCCCAAACATTGCGCCTCTATCACCGACAACGGATTGTTCTCATACCATTCAGATGGTATCACGGTAAACCTCGCCTTCCCTACAATGTCCTTTATGTCATCCCATTGGCGGAAACCAAGAAACTCAACATTGCCCTTTAATTGTTCATTTTTAATTTTTAATTGCTCCAGCAATGGTCCTCCACCAATGACCTTCAACCTATAAGGCAACCGGGCAGCGGCTTCAATGAGTGTTGTTACGCCTTTCTCATGGCTCAACCTGCCAACGTAACAGTAATAATCCTCCTTATCATAATTATCCTTACGACACTTCTTGGTATCGATAAAGTTGCAGAGCACCTTCAGCTTCTCTTTCCTGAAACCACCTTGCGCCATCTTCTCTGCCATAAATCCGCTCGGACAGATAAACAAATCCGTGCAAGCCTCAAGCCTTTCACGGTTCCACATCACCGCCTCACGATAGCCCACTTCCGAAGCCAACCGTGAGCCTTTCATGCAGCGGTATATCTTACATGGTAACTTGTCTCCCCCGAAACATTTCTCACAGATTTCCTTACCGTCTCGCAAGCAATCATAGCGTGGACAAAGCAGTTTGTAATCATGCAGCGTCCACACTACTCTTATACAACGTTTGCGTGCTAATTCGGCTATGACAGGAGAGAGTTGGGTATGGACATTATTAATATGTACAACATCGGGGTTGAAGTCATCAAGCAGCCGCCCGAATTTGCGCTTCACTTCCTGTGAGCCGAAAGGTCGGGTTAATGCCATCAACTTATTCATGTTGCTTGGAAAATATTTCTTCCACGGCGTATCCAGATTTTCCGGATAATCCATGGCAAACACGGCAACTTCATGCCCGTGTTCCTTCAACAACTGCTCCAGATTGAGCATATAGATGCAGTCACCGCCACGGCGGTAATAAAATTTGTTGGAAAGTAAGATTTTCATTTTTTGCCTTACATTACTTTTTTAATCTGATTGGCTGATAAGCTATCCGTGCTAATAGCTTCTTTTTCATTTTTCTATCAAAATCCGATTCCTTATCTAGGATATAAATCCTACTGTCATCATGTGTACGCCGACGATAAGTCTCTATACTCTTTTCATCGTTGGCATAAATGATAGGATAATTTTTTTGTCCATGATAATGATTTAAGTAATCCCCTTTGTACATATACACAATATTCCCTTTCAATATGCCGAAAGCTTTTCCACAATAGTAGGGCGCACCATAAAATATGTTATTGCTGATAAGTATGTTTTTATTTTTCTTATCATACGACAATAAATCAGCGTCTCTTGCTTCCGAAGAATCAAACTGGTTTCTCCCCATCATAAAACATAAATTGTTCGAAAATTCGCAATCCACGTAATCTACGTCTTTCCCTTCGGTATCCGAAAGAAAATGTTCAAATGCCTGTCTGCAATAGATGAACTTGTTATGTACGAAACGTATGCGACATGGATTTTGCAAACCCTTCCCTTTCCCTTGAATCGTTGCACCACAATCATAAGTACGGCTGATGGAACAATGACTGATGGTATTATCACTGATAAGATAAGACAAGACCCAACATTCTATGCCGTTACCATAACGCACCCAGTTTTGATAACCAACTTGTATAGAACCACCAATAATGTCTATATCGCAATTTTGTATTTGCGTATAGTTAATGCCACATATACCGTGTCTGGCAAATCCAATAATCGCAATATTGCGTATAACACATCGGTCCATATTCGAGATTCCGTGATTATAGGTTGACAAACAGATATTGCCCAATGCCTTTGGATGTTGGTCATATCTAAGATACAGATACCTGAATGCTACATCCTTTCTTTTATACAAAGAAGAAGTAAAAAAATCCCCATTGTTCCGTAATGCTTTCTTCGATTTTACCAAATGCCCGTAGATTTTGTCTTTTCTACTGTCATAAATACATCCTATATCATTGAAACATAATTTATCAGAAGCGTATTCTAACGGATAGCCTGCAAAATCAGTTTCATTACTTAAATCCAATCTCCAAACCCCTTTAATAGAATCGGCTTGCCAGGCGTCAGGATTTTTTAAAATCTTAAAGCCACATAATACGGGCTTATCTCCTTTGCCATACGATTCAATGATGCTGTTTGACATACCAGATATGTTTTCAAAAAACACGTCACCGCACTTTAGCCGTAGGTTCACTCCTTTCTTATTCTTCTTCAGAGCACTATGTATTGTTTTTAATGGCTTATCTTCAGTCAATCCATCATAGTTATCATTCCCTTTTGAGGATGAAACATAAATAGTCTGGAGCTTATAGTTTTGTCGTTGCACCTGTCCATGCAGGTATCGACAATCCAAAAACAGACAGATTGATAGTAATAACCACGCACGGAAGTTGCCGGAAAAGTATTTCATGAGTTTATCAATTGTTTTAAAATACGGATGGAGTTGTCCCTTTCTCCCGCTAAAATTTCATTTACCGGAGAGTAATCTATTAATCTGTCGGCTATTGAGAAATCATCCAAATCCTTCAGTATTCTATCCTGCAATCCCGTAAGCTGCAAGATGCTTTGGTTGCGGCTTCCGGTTTTGTTGTTCGGTAGAATTTCTATAAACTGACGGTTGAAGTTCAGGGCGAAGGCTGTTCCATGAAAAGAGTCTGTAACAAAATAAGTGCAATTCTTTATGTAGGATAAGAAATTACTCAAATCGGGCAGGTATACGAATTTTCCTCCCCTGCGGAACTGATGGAAGGTCGGAGAAATCCGGTACAACGGAAGTCTTACCTGCTGTGCGAACCTTATGGCATAATCGCTCAATGCCGGATCGTTGTGTATCTGATAAACAAGAACGTATTTCCCTTTTATTTCCTTTCTTATATGCCTCTCCCATTCCTCTCCTGTAAGCAACAAGGTAGGGTCTAAAACCTGTCCCACACACCTGATTCCCATGCGGCGAAGCAAGTCTACCGCCGTGTTTTCCCTGACGGCAATCGCGGAATAAGAAGACAAAAGTTTTTTATATTCAGCCAGGATGGAAGGGGTAAAATCCGTCCTTCCGAAACTTGCCGCGTATGCTGTTTTCTTTCTGTCTTCCACAAAAGACAAAAAGTAAGCTTCGTCATAACGTCCGTTCATCGTAGGTCCCCATACCTGGTCACTGCCTGTCATAAACACATCGGCATCCAGCAGCTTTAAGTCTTCGTGGCTGCTGCAACGCCGGGTAAGCTTCAAATACCTTTTCCGCATGTTGGCAAACTTCATTTCCGCCAATTTCTCTTCGGGATAGCGCAACAGGAGATAGGCCATCTTTTTCACGGGATTGTTGTTCCATTCCCGTTTGCCTCTCAGTGCGGTCATCGTGCCTCTCAACCCCTGTTCATCGTCACGAATGTAATCAATGATTTCACAGGTATGCCCAAGGCGTTCCAATACGGTTTGCGTAGCTATGGATTGCAATAGCGAGCCATAATTGGAAGGGGCATGGCGGGTGATTACTTTGATGTCCATACTATAATCATTTCAAAAGATCCACTATCTTTCTCACTTTATTATCACCGACCGTTTTTCGGATACTGTCTTTAAGTTTCACTTTCAATTCTTCTTTGGTGTTAACAACTAAACGTCTCATCCTCTTATAAGCCTCTGAATCATCCTCTCCCTTTGTAAATACTTCAAACAACATAGGCTTATCTGTTACATGAGGAGTCATAAACCGAGATAGTTTCTCCAGAAATTCTTCTTTATTTGCGGCTGTCATATATTCAAAACCTAAATCCTCTGTATAATGCCTTACTAAATTGGGAGATTGACATCCAAAATGTCCACCCGCAGCACCAAAATCATCAACATATTCTCCGAATTGTGACCAATTTTGAATATAGTTATGAAACTCATTCCCTTTCCCATTATTAATCAGCATAATACGAACATTATTCTTTAAATGATGGTTGCCGAGTACATTCATGTCGTAGAAAAATGCTAAATCACCAAATACACCAAAATATAGCCTGTCACGATGAATCAACGATGCCCCTATCATAGATGAAACACAACCGTCAATACCATATCCTCCTACGTTACAATAGCTACGAACGTTTTTGGGCAGTTCCATAAGATTCCATGCTCTAAAACTATTCATTATTCCAACATGAATTTCCGATGCATCGGGAAGATATTTCACTGCTTCTTTTGCAATCCATATATTAGAAAAAGGAAGATCAGCTTTTTCTAAAAGGCTCATCATATTGTGAGATGTTTCTGAATATATGTCAAATAAGCTATGTTTTTTTTGCGTATTATTCTGTTTGAAATAATGTTCAAAAAAAGTTATCTCATCCATTTCAAATATATGGCTTAGTCTTTTAAATGTATCTCTTATTTCACCATCTTGGTTTACCCTCCATACAACTTTTGGATGTAAGCAGTTAAAGAAATCGGCACCAGCCATTTCGCCTATTTGTATAAGCAAATCAATATGTTTCAATGGAGAATCGAAGCAATCTTGAGCAGCAATCAAATCATATTTTATACCATATTCTCCATAGTATCCACTACTCATTTCATAAAAAACAATTGCATCATTATCACTACAAAATCGTTCAATAACCTTTGTTTCTTCTTCGGTAAAAGTCCGATGCGATCCGATAAAAACCACAATTTTACCTTGTGGTAAATCAGGAAATACATCACGAATTCCTATCCGATGAATAACATTCACTTTAGGAAGTTCTTTCACATTGAAATTCCGGCTGTAGCGTGTTTGCAGATTGATATGCACAGGTCCTCCTCCGCGTCTTCTACATTCAGTTAAAGCCTTGTTGATTTGTATAGAACAATTCCACATATCATCATTCATCTTGACAACAGGAACTTGAACACTCAAAAACGCGACATCATCGGGAAGATTTCTTCTATCCGTAACCTGTGGAATTAGATGTCCGATTTTCTCATTCATTTGCGAAGATGTAATAGCAATAATAGGCAGTTTTCTATAATAAGCTTCTGTCAGTGCCGGCATATAATTTCGCGATGCAGTAGCCCCTGTACAGCTCAGTACAACTGGTTCGCATGTTTCTTCCGCCATGCCGCATGCCATATATGCCGCAGAACGTTCATCCACACAAGAATACATTTCAAAATAAGGGTCTGATTGTAAACTCGCCGCCAAACAAGCATTTGTAGAGCCCGGCGAAACTATCACTCTTTTTATCCCATTTGCTTTTAAAAGAGATATCAATATTTGAACATTTTGTTCTTCGCTGTAATACCATTTCATTTACAATACTGTTTTTTTATAAAGTTAATATTACACTATTCTAAGGCAAATCATTTTTATAAATTATAGGTTATGTCATCATAGGTTATAATGCCGGAACCGCCTGTCATATAGATGATATCACCCACAATTGTCCTGCCTAAATCACTTACTAAAATAACGGCCATATTAGCGATCTCTTCAGGTAAGGCCATTCGACCAATAGGGCTGTATTTATTATCTATTCTTCCATTTTTATCTTTACCAAGTAATGGAGTAGCTGTCGGTCCAGGTGCTATACCATTTACTGTTATACCATATTTTGCCAATGTTTTTGCTAGCCCCAAGGTCAATCCACGCAATCCCCATTTTGAAAGTGCATATACTGAATTTGCAGGGCGCAAACTCGAAGACGAACAGATATTTAGAATATTGCCTTGAATCTTATTTTCAATCATATAAGTGGCTACTACGCGAGAGAGGAAAAAAGCTCCTTTTAGATTTGTATCCATCACATTATCATAATCCATTTCTACAGTTTTAGCCCAGTCACTTCCTATTACTCCAGCATTATTAACCAATATATCCAATCGCCCATATTGGTTAATAATAATATTCATCATCTTTTCAAAACTGGCAATATCCTTATTGTCCAATGTCAGTGCCAAAACAGTTTTAGTTTTCTCATTCTTTGATTCAAGATAAGCCTTTGTACGCTCCAACTTTTCTTGGCTACGTCCTGTGATGATTACATTTGCCCCACTTTCAATGAATGCTTCTGCTATAGCCAAGCCAATGCCACTTGTTCCTCCAGTTATTAAAGCCACCTTATTTGCCAAGTACTGATTGGGAGGTAAACATAGTATATGAGCTGTTACCTTTTTAAAGGATATATTATGGAGCAAGTAATTAACTGCTCTTTTAGCTAAAGATAATTTTTTTCCCATTTTCTATAAATAACAAAACTAATCATTCTAAAAGATTATCATCATATCCTGAGGTAATAAAATCCTCATATTTCTTGAGATATATTGTAGCTGTTTTTTCCACATTATATAGATTTATAACCCTATTATAGGCATTATCAATCATGGACACATCATTTTTCCTATTTAAAAACAGTGCTATCTTAACGGCACAATCATCTATATCCATATTTTTAAAATAATATCCAAACTGTCCATTGTCTATAATTTCCAGAGGGCCTTGATTCTCAGAAACAAGGACAGGGACTTTAGCTGCCATAGCCTCTGTTACGGTTAATCCAAACCCCTCATATATAGAAGGTTGAACAAATAAGTCATATTCATGTAGATGTTTGAAAATATAAGACTGCTCCTTTGCACCTAAGAAATGCACGCAATCACTAATATTCAGGTTATTTGCCAACGTCTTCAAATAATCCATAGAATCTCCAGTGCCTATCAAATCTACCTCCATATTTTTATAGCCTTCAGAAATTAATTTCTGAATGGCTTTCAATAAAATATGTTGCCCTTTCTTTTCATGCATCAATCGGCCAACTTGTACTATTTTAAATTTAGCATTCGGTTTATGTGGTGTATGACATATTAATTCAGGCTTTATTCCATTCAAGACAACCTCGGACTTCAAATGCATTTTATTCCAAATATCATCTTTTACAACATTTGAAATAGCATATAGTCTTTTTACCAAATGTAAGGTTTTAGAATTTTGCTTCGTACATACATCATGTTGTGTGGCACATAATTTTTTCTTTAATGACGGCAACCAGATAAATCTGGCTATCGAAGAATAGTGCAAGTGTATGACATCCGCATTGATTGACCCAAGCAGCATATTCAGGCGCACGTAAGGCAGCGGATTCTTCGAACCGGCATGTCGCCCTATATTGTGAAAGACAATACGTTTGTCCAGACTGTCATGAAGCTCCTCATTGACAGCATTATTAATCACTATCAGGTGAATCTCATGACCATATTTCACCTGTTCATTGACAATATTCCGCAGCATAGTCTCAATGCCGCCAAGACCGAAGGCGTATGTGATGTGGATGATTTTCATAAGGATGGATTATTATTTGTAATAGTTAATCTTTCGTATTCAAATTTTCATAAGATGCTAATTAAAACACGTCCTCTCAAACTCGTGTATAACAAAGTGTTAATTAGCACAATAAAGGCCTTTATACCTTACGCATATCACCATAATAAATATTAGCTAGTAACCCATAAAAAGCAAATGAATATCCGCTTTAGCCAAGAGAAAAAATGAAGATACCTTCGTGGGGCTATGAAGACGTCTTCGTGAAGCGGTGAAGGCGTCTTCGATAGCACACGAAGGCACCTTCATAAAAAAACGATTTTCCACGACCTCGACAGATTGTCCATAAGGCTGCTGATATCCTTTCATTGGCAAAATGCGGACATTCATTAAAAGCGATTTTACGGAACAGACAAGAATTCTTCTTTATCAATTCTCAATATTCGGGAGATGCAACTTTGACGGTCAGAATATCCAAAACTTGTAGATAAATAATAATAGCAACTCCACCAATGACACATGCAGAATTAAATAGATTTTAATTAAAATCAAATTTTATATTCCAACGATTTAATGCTAAATGCATATCCGCTCAAAATGAATATACATAAAGGTTGTGCATAAACAGCCAATGAATTATTTGTTGAAGCCAATAGAAAAAAACATCCTAAACAAAATAAACGCTGATACTTAGAATATGGTTTGAATATCCGTTTCAGTAATTTATAAAAGCCGAATATTAAAAGCATAAAACCTATTAATCCATATTGTAGAAAATAGATAATCCAAAAGTTTTCAATAATCAATATTTGCGCTTTGTACATTAACAATTCTATCTTTTGGGGAGAAAGACCGAATAAAATAGACATAAAATCGGAATTTAAAAATAGCTCAAAAGATGAAATACGCACCATAGCACTATCATCTAATAACTTTTGTGAAGTCAATCGGTCTCCTAGACCAAATTTAAAAATAAGATATAATATTACAGGAGTTAATAACAAAATGAGAAAAATAAAACGTATTTTTATGATAGGAGATATATGATTTTTCTTTGAAAAGATATAATTTGCACTGAACAATAAAAACATAGCTGCCCATAATATCATAGAACTACGCGTATTAAAACATAATATAGCACAATATCCTATAGCGAAAAGCAACAATTTTTTTCTTAGGGAAAAATAAGAAGTCGTTAAAATAAAAACCACAATGGCAGTCAAGCATAAAGCATTATTCAATGGATGGTCTTGTAGAGCTGTGCTTCTAAAGCCTTCTAAAGAATAAATAATGCTATCTGTTTCCTTTGAGCCAGTAAATGGAAAAATATTTTTTCCCAAAATCCGTTCGATAATACTCCATAAAGAATCAACACAATAAAAAGAAATAATCAATTTTCTTATTTTAGCATTCAATGCATCATTATCTTTAGGATATAAATATGAAAAGCCTATTGGCAGCAATAGCATATTAATGATACCCCCTACAAAACCTGATGCCTTCATAGCTACTTGCGTGAAGAATAAAAAAGCTACAATCCCGCATAGTATAAATTCTTCTTTATTGCTTTTCTCTTTTTCTCCTAAAGGTCTTAATTTGTTTTTCAACAAAATAAAACATAGCAAATAGGCACTTGGCAATATAGTTGTCATAAGCGAAGTCGGTATTATACCAAAATGATATAAAACATTATTGCCTATAAACAATAAGAAAGATATAGCTAACAAATATAAACGCATCTCACATCAATTGTTTAAATAATTGTATCCATTGATTACAAATATGTTGTCGCTCAAACCTTTTACTACTTTCTATACAATTTAAAGCCATTCGATGCCTTAAGTCATAATCAGACATTAATAAAGTAAGATACTTCACATAGGAGTTTATATCATTGTTGGATACAAGATATCCATTATATTTATCCGTTATAATATCACTTACTGAAGCATAACTGTTAAATGCTAATGGGACAACACCATATTGTTGCGCTTCAGTTAATGTCAGTCCCCATCCTTCAAATGAGGATGTCATCATAAAAATAGATGCTTTTTGATAATAAGGTTCAGGATTTTGTCTCCCTTCAAAAAAGACATGACTCAAACCTTTCTCCCTTACAAATTTCTTGTATTTTTCTTCATCACTTCCATTGCCAATGATTAATAAATTCCAATCACTGAATTGAGGCATTTGTTCTATCGCACTCCATATTTTCAAAGCTAAGCTTATACGCTTCTGACGTTCTTCAAGCCTACTTACTACTATTACTTCTTTGTGCTTCTGTTCATATTTTGACATGTCAAAATACATGCTGAATGACAAGGCGTTGTGTATCACATAAAATTTACTTTTGTCATTAATTCTTGCATAATACATAAACTCGTTAATAAAGCCTTTCGACAAAAGCACTGTCTTGTCTGCAACCATATATGTAGTTCGGTAATTCTTATGTAATTTGATTGTATTCTTCATTTTTAGAATAGGGAATAAAATCAGTCTAACAAAGTTTCTAAATTTTCCATTTTTGTTATTTTGCAGACTTTTATAAACCGACATGAAAGAAAAAAAAGTCTCTTCAGCACCTGGGTTAAAGTGATGAACAAAAACAATGTGCATACTGTAACCAGTCATGACTTTCTTTATTTGAGCTGCTTTGTCAAATAATCCTTGTATTACAATGACATTTATTTTATTAAAAATAACAAACTGTTTAAACCTTTCAGCATTATTAGTCTTTGTTAAACGACCTACTTTCATTCTACCATCAAATGGTATTCTTGTCAATGTCTTATCTACATCACAGTCATAAACAAGGAAACACCGACAACCCATTTTCCGTAGTCCAGTAGAAACACTTGCAGTGATGCGTTCTGTCCCTCCTTTTTGAGGTGCTACATCAAAATATGAATAAAAAAGTATATTCATTGCGATTATTTCTGTTTTTTTATTTTATTGAAAATAAGATTCATTTGAAATGCAGTTCTTTTTACTTTATTTCTTATTCTTTCAAATGCAATTACAAAACATATAAGCCATTTGTTATCAACTGATAGTTTTATTCGAGTACAAAAGGGGAGTTTGATTCCATTTGTATAAATTTCATTTATAAGGCACTTATAAAACTCTGTAGAATTAATACTTTTATTGGAACAGGTCTTATCTATAATTTCTATTACAGCATCTATTTTTGATAAAACATATTCTTTTTTATATTTAGGATATTCTTTTGAGGGGATTGCTAATAATTTATATTTTGCAAAAGTTTCTTCATATCTTAAATTAGGCTTAAATGATTGTATTATACTTCCATTATTCTTATGATAATTATAAATTTTAGCATTAACTAACCGAACTGGTTTATTATTTGCGAATGCCAATTTTATATTCATTATCATGTCTTCACCTCTGATAATACTTTTAGGTATATCAAATGTATCAACTGAAAATAAAGTTCTTCTAATTAATCTTGCCCACGGAGAACATGGTATAACTTTTCCTAAAATAGCAAAGGATCTATTTTCTTCAGCAGTCATTTCCTTCTTTTTATAAGGTTTATCATTTGCTCTTCCAATAATAATATCATATTTATCTAACATAAAATTAGATAAAATTTGAAATGAATCTGAAGGTATGTCATCATCAGAATCAACAAAACAAATATATGAGTTAGAATAAACATTGTTAACACCATAAGCACGCGCTTGCGTTGCACCTCCATTTTCCTTATGAAACACCCGAATCCGGCTGTCTTTACTTGCATATTCATCACAAATCTTCCCCGAATTATCCGTGCTCCCGTCATCAATCAGAAGCAATTCAAAATCAGTAAATGTTTGTGCTAATATACTATCAATACAGCGAGGTAAATATTGCTCCACATTATAAACAGGAACAATAACTGATATTTTAGGAGAATCCATTATTTACAAATTTAAAGATGAAACCAAATATTGATAAGATTTATTTTGCAAATCAGCTAAATTCATAGTTGCCTGCCGATAATCAATCGACCGAAAATTTGGAGATGATGTTTTTTCTATCATACGATTTTCCAATCCAAGTTCGTGCAATAACGAAGTAGCCCGCGTATCCCCTTTTCCCAATTTGACGCAATAAAAAGGTTTATTGAAAATAACAGAAAATGCAGTTCCGTGAAAAGAAGTTGTAACAATGCAACTGGCATACTTTATCCACCCTAAGAATTCTTCTGGAGAACAACATTGGTAAACGTTTTTCTTGAATTTCCAATTTATCCAAGCTGTTATTTCTATAACTTTTGCTCCAATTTGGTCAGCTATATCTTGCGCAATCCTCCGAGTGTTTTTATCACACCTTACTTGATACACCAATACATACTTGCAATTTAACAAAGGACGTTTCACAATGGAGTTCCAAATATCCGTATTGGCCAACAAGGTCGGGTCTAATACTGTTTCAATTTTTTTTGATGTCAAAGGTTGAAGCAAATCTGCCAATGTCTTTTCCCTCACGCTAACAGCATTAAAATTATCCAATGCTTTCATATAAAACGCTTTCGCCTCTTGGGTTAAAGAGGAAGCTTCCATACTTGCTGCATAAGCGATGTATTTCCTGTTTTCTTTTGGAAAATTAAAATAGCCAAAATAGGGCTTATGAAAACCTTTTGTTATCTGAGGATTCCAAATCTGATCACTTCCCATGATATAGGCATCAAATGAAGACGGTATAGTCTGTTCTTTAGTCAAATTGAGCCTTGTTTTTATAAAAGAATCAAAAGCCCTGCACCTGACCAAACCCCTGTGTAACGTTAAACATTCCAATATCAGTCTTTTAAAGAATGAATTATAATCCTTATTTCGATTGATATTCCATATTTTATAGGGGTTCAATAAAAATTCTGGCCGATAATCGATTACTTTCACGTTATGCCCCATGGCTTTTAATGTTTCTTGTAGGGCATAGCATTGAAGCACTGCACCATAATTGTGGGCACAATGAAACGTTAAAATTCCAATTCTCATATTCAGTAAATGCAATTAAGTAGCAGGCAACCGTATGCGCTCATACGGCTGTCTCCCTAGTAAAAAACAAAAATAAGTTGCTGTGAATTATTCTGCTATGAACTCGATGGGTTCCAGTACAGGAATGTCTGAAAAATTAAAATCTTTTTTATTACGGGTAATGATACAATCCACTCTTGCTTCTTTGGCTGAAAAATATTGCAATGCGTCTTCAAAGTCTTTGCTTTTCAATTTTAAAGCTGCATCAATGCAAGTTTCTCTAATAGGCACAATCTGAACATTCGAACGCAATTCACAAAGAAGGTCATACCATTCGAAAAGTGATAATCCTTTTTTTGACAGATAGGCTACGTTGGCAAAAGTCAAGTCGGAAATAATCAGTTGATGGATTCCGGCTTGCCCCATTTGAAATATCGGGACTATCGCATACACGTATGGCTCACGGAATTTCACTGAATCTACCACCACATTCGTATCCAAAAACAGTCTCATTTCACATCCCGTATTTTGCCGTCAAATAAGCTTCTTTCTCTTTCTTCCAATCATCATCTTCATCTATGAGAGGAGATGCCCCGAATAAGCGGCGCAAGCTGCCTGTCACATGAAGCTCATCCAACTTGGCTTCTATCTCTTTGCGTTTATTGGATAACTCGACTGTACTTTCAGTTTTTTCCGCATCTTTCTGCTTTATCAGACTTTCGGAAAGCTTATTGATAATTAAAAGTTTTATTTCATCGCTTTGCCGCAGCAATTCATCCATCAAGGTGCTGTCGAGCACAGACATCTTCCCCCTATCGGTATGATGGGCGTTATAGGCTACCCATGCTTCATGGGCAACCTTGTTTTTATCTTGATGACTTTTGTATTCGTTCATGATGCTTTTCGCTTAGTATTATATTGCACTTACCTTTTGAACAAAGGTAATGTTTTTATTCACAACATGCAAACGTTTAATGACATTATTACTTGCCAATCAGCTTTTTAACAATCCGTCTCATTTTTCCTTTCATTTTTCCAACCTTATGTCTCCACCCCATATCACCATATTTTTTCATCACGTATTCAAATCCCTTGCATTGGTAATCCTGTTCAAATTTCATTCGCTTCGGATGGATGACAGACGGATGTTGCAAGTTAGGTTGCAAACAGTCCTCTAACTTTGCTGGGATAACCGTCATACGGTCTTTTACTGCATCAAATATCTCACGTCCTTTCTCCGTATTCACCAAGATTAATGATACGCCTTTGTCATCCTTGTTGATATTCGGATCTGTCTTTTCCCAACCCCAAAAGTCTGCAATGGTAATGTCACTGGGACGTTTCGTATTGGTGTAAGGGCACTTTCCGCATGAATGGCGGAACATAATGTGTTGATAGAACAAATATGTAAAGCTCATTTTACCCCCCCCCTTAACAAATTTAAACGTTTCATGATGTGCTTTCCAACCATACTCCTGTTTGTCACGGAAGTTCACCCAACAGATTTTGTCTCCCTGTTTCTTTTCAAGGTAAGCGATGTAATCGCGCCACAAATACGGTCCCGGTACTCCATGACACACTATGTCAACCAAAATAAGATGTTCACGCAGCTTCTTTCCGATATAAGCGTTCAACCCTGCCGTCTGGCAAGGAGTACCGGAAAACAATACAGTCAGACCGTCTTTCAAGTCTTTCTTTACTTGCCGGAACACATGATCCAGGTCGCTTTGTACATATTTGCTGCCTTTGAACTCATCACGTTCTTCCTTGGTCGTGGCACGTTTATGTACTACACGGAAATGGTCCGCATAACCAGCTCCATAAACCACACCGCCATTCTCCAATACATAATCGGATATGGCAATGAATGCCGCACCACTCCGGCTGGTCTCCACTTCTTTCATGTCCTTATGGCGTGCGGCGTAGGCATCAGGCTTGGGAAGGTTCAGACTTGTGTCGTAGTGGTCATTGAAAGCACAAACCTTCTCGCACAGCCCGCAGTCCACGCATTTGTCCTTATCCACCACCGGATAGAGAAAGCCCAATGCATCAGGCTGCATCGTGATGGCGTCATGCGCACAGATGCTGGCACATGCCGTACAACCGCAACACTGCGATTTGTCTGTTATCTGAATCATCTTTTGTTCAGTTTATTTTTGATTGTATGTAATTTGTTCAATACGAATTGTCGTTCGGTTTTGTTGCAACCTACGTAATAAATGGTCATTCCCGTACAAATAAGAGCCACAAAACATAACAGGACAAAGTTCAGGAAAGACTCTTCCAACTTCATGGACAGCAGAAAGGGAAGTATGGCGGCTATGACCGTAACTATCAAAACATTCATATACACTTTCTTCATGTATTTCCGGACGGACAGCCCAATCATGCCCCGTAGCATGACAAGACGTGCGGCAAGACAGCATTGCGAAATAACTATTGCCACAACAATCACCACTTCAGGGAACATTCCCATACGCAACAACAGGTAAGACACAGGCAGGTTCATCATTTGTAGCCCACCCACTACAAGCTGATAGTTACGTATCTTTCCTGTGGCAAGCATGGCGGTTATCAACGGGTTAGAGATAGACTCGCTCATGGCGAATACCAACACCAACTGCACAAAGAGCACGGCATGGTCGGGTACGATTTTCAACCAAAGCCCTAATACATAATGCGTGTTGACCAACACGGGAAGTGAAAGCAGAACAGCATATAAAACGAAAGCCGGGCACCTTGATAGATCAAAGTCATCATGTAATCCCTATCGCCCGCCGCGTAAGATTTGGTTATCTGTGGATTCAAGGCTGTCATGAAATTGGTCACAAAACCCACTTATGGCATTGTTTACTTGGAAAGCAATTCCACGAGCCGCATTGACTGCAGGACCGCAAAAGAGATTTATCACCACGTTGCCTCCTTGGTCCCGCAATACGGCTGAAGTCGCTCCGATAAAATTCCAGCCGGCAAAACCGAACATCCGCTTTAATAAATCCTTGTCAAAGATGAAGTGGTAGGTACATTCTTCAAAGTGCTTTTTGCAATAAATTCCATACGCAAAGCGAACAATCAAAGCCACGGCACACATTAAGATGGCATAGAATACCAGCTTATCCATGGGAGAGATCACAATCAGGAAAGCAATCACCAGTTTTCCTATTGCCTCCAAGATACTGATATAAGCAAAGGCAGACATCCGCTCGTGGGCAATGATACTTGCATTATAAGGTACACTAATCAGGTTGATGGCAAACGTCAATATTGAAAACTGAAACACCCAATTGGCGGCAACAATCCTTGCATCAGGGATGTTCATCTTTACGTTCAAGAACCATACGCCTACCGCTTCGGCAAGCAAGATAATCAGCACAGCCAAGCCTATCTGGATAGTTACGGATGAAGAAAATATCTTTTTCAGATTTTCCTTGTTACCTGTTCCTAATTCGTAAGTAATGAATCGGGTAATGGCAGCAGACAATGAACCGGATAGCATGGAAAACATTGCCACCACACCGCCGACTACATTGTAGATACCAAAATCTTCCACTCCCAAGGCGTTCAGCACCACACGTGAAGTGTAGAGGCTGACTGCCATCATGAAGAGCATGCGGAAGTAAAGCAGCAGCGTATTCTTGGCTATGCGCTTGTTGTTTGCTGAAGTACTTGTCATGAAAAAAAACAGGTGTAAAAAATGTAGGGTTATCAGCTGAATATTCTCGTGATAAGTTTAGGCAGGTCTGAAAATTTATCAAACCAAATGACATTCAATCCCAATTCATTCAGGATTTGTTGCTGGATTTTCCGGTTTTCCTTGTCTTGTTTGGAGGATGATGTTGAGTCAAAAGGTTTCTTTTGCATAAAAACAAAATGATTGGCTTTGCCATCCGTCCTTTTTTGTGAAATATCTAACAACCTGCGCAGATTAGGGTCGGTCATGGATAATCCGATAAAAAAACAGGTGTTTCTATTCAATGCATGTAATTGTTCTATATTCGACCACAGGTATGCATCCCTATAAACTTCGTGATAATCTTCTTCACATAAGATTGCAGTAGGAGTTATCGCTTTACTTCCCTGTTGCTCGGGGATGATGCCATGCACGTGATATATAGGGAATTCATTTTGCATCACTCTGTTGCTTTCGTAAACAGACAGATTCTTAACGTTCCGTTTGTCCAATGCTTGCTCCACCAAATCATCGTAATTATAAGTAATGATGCTTTCTATGCCGTAATTTAAATTGGCCTGGTGGTATTTCCGTACAGCTTCAGCTATGGCGTCTATTAATAGCTGGGGTTGTTTCTTCTTTTTATAAAGCGATTGGTGAATCATTTGTATGAATTTGTAGTCTTTAGAAGATAAATCCAATCCGGTCCTTATGTATCTTGCCGTTATGATAGATGAATTGGCACATTGGTCAGTTACACTTTTGTAATTATTTTGTCCGATAGAAGATTTCTTTTTCTGCTGATATTCGTTCAATAGATCCTTTAATAAGGAATCCCATGCCGGCAAACCTGCATCACGGCTGACACCCGCGCCTAAAAATAATGTGACACGGCCTTGCATAACAGCATTATGCGCTTGATTTATTATTGTCTTGTCATCATTTTCATGCCAATAATAATAGTGATAAGACTCAGCTTGATGTTTTTCCGAGAAGAATTCATCTATTGAGTGTACCTGAAAATTCCCGTTGGTATATTGTCGGATAAACGGCTGTGGGATACGGCTTTCTTTGTAAAAGATGTAGAAATGACTGATTTCCCATTTTTCTTTATTTCCCTCAAATAATTTTTTATAACGGGATAGAGTGTCAAACAACAATCTTTCCTTTATTTCGATTATAGTACTAGGCGGTATTACTTTCCCATTAGGCAGTTTACATTCTTCTTTGACGTATATATCTGCATAATAACTATACCCTTTTTCAAGTTTAAACGGGTATTCAAATTCTACATTCCTTTTATTCCTAAAAACTTCTATTAAATTTTGGTATTTTTCCTCTTCCATACTATCGGTAAGTTAGTATTATTCTATTGTTGTTTTAAGAATTCACCACAGGGGACACGGAGGCGAACGGAGTCCTTAGAATTTTCTTCTGTGGTGAACACCTGCTTTTATACCTCCTTTTTCAAGGATATATACTGCATCGGCGGATGAAGTATATATTCATTGGCAGTTGCAGTATATATCCAACTGCCGATGCAGTATATATTCATTTTTCGGGTATACTATCTTGTATGGTCTGTTCCGCCTGCCGGGCGTTCGGGGCGATGAGGTTCTGGCCGCCGTTGATGATGCAGACAAACTTGGGGTCTTCCCGCTCGTGGAGCTTGTCTATCTCATCGTGGTACTCCTTGGGCATTATCCAGCGGAGAAGGCACTTCACGTGCGAGAGGTCGGCATTGCGGTTTGCATTCAGGTATTCCTGAGCGGCGGCTATCTGCCTGAGATAAGGTATCTCAAAATGCTCTTCCCGGATGGATTCGATGACTGCTTCCGCTATTTTCTTTATGAACGCGCTTTTTTTCATTAGCCAAGAGTTTCAAGTGAAATGCCGGAAATGCGTAAAGTTTCCCGGTGACTTGTCCTCTTGGAATGAGTATCGGGTTCATGACAGGGCGGTCTTTTCAGACAGGTTCAGGGACGTTTCTTGGGACGGTTCATCCATGCGTCGTTGATGCGGGCACGGATGTTGTCGATGGTCTTGCCTTTTTCAAGTTTGGACGCGAAAGGCAGCAGGAGGCTGATGAAGCGTTCTTTCACCATTTCTTCGGGGAAGAGCCTGGGCTCTTGTTCCACCATCTCTACCACGACACGTGCCAGCTCGGTAGCCGACCGGCACTCGCCGATGAGGGAGAGGTAACGGCCGAGGTTCTCCTTATTTATATATAGGGCAAGCTTCTGCGCTTCGGGAGGTTCCGTTTCCTGATCGGACTTGTCGGGAAGCGGATGTTCCGGAAAGTATCTGCCGTAGAAATTCTGCACGGCTTCCGTAGCGTTGGGGAGGATCTGGTTGTTTCCTCCGTTTATGTTTATGGTTATGTCGGACACGACAATAGTTAATAGTTAATAATTAACAGTTAATAATGGATAGCTTATGAGCTTTGTTTTCTCAACCGGTTGTCAATGGTTTGTCAACGCTTGTCGACCGAATTGATTTCGCCTTTCCGGTGCCGTATCTTTGCATTGTCAGAACGATGAAGCGCGCAACATCTGGTGAGTTTTTAGTTCTTGAGTTTCAAAGTTGCCAATAAACAAACTTAAAAACTAACAAACTTAAAAACTTACAAACTGACACTTAAGTTTAACCATTAAAAAACAGTTTAAAGTATGATTAATTACTCTACCTATTTATGGAGAAACCCGTTGGACGAAGAAGCAACTGAAATGGCATACGCCAAAAACCAAGTAACCAAAACGATGACTTTTGACGAGTTCGTGAAACACATCGCCGATCACAACGGAGTGTTTACCCGCGGTACGGTGAAAGGCGTGGTGAGTTACACGTGTGCCTGCCTGGTCGAAATGCTGCTGAACGGCTGCAAAGTGCAGTTCGGTGAACTGGGCACCTTTGGTATTTCCCTCACTTGTGAACCTGCTGTTTCGATGGAAGAATTTACTGCATCCAACATCAAGACGGTAAATATCGTGTTTACTCCCGGTGAGGACTTCGAAAACTTGCGCTCGCGTGCCGAATTTGCTCCGGTAGCAAGCCGTCTGGCACAGAAGGCTACGCTGAAGGCTGAAAAGTCGGGCGAAGCTACTGTGGACCTGGAAGCGGCGAAACGGAAGACTGCTTCTGTTCCGGAAGAACCCGGCGTGTGATTCTTTCCTTTTCCAAGTCTTTCTGAAACGCGGATTTCCGCAGATTAACGCGGATTCTTTAATTTAGAAGTTGTTTTGAATTTATCGTGCGATGATTTGGGATGAGTTTTTGAGGCATTTTCGCTTCTGTGATGAGGAAGATAGCGGGCTATCTGACGAAGAACAGGAGCGGAAAGGACCAAAAAATCGC
>NZ_NFKD01000051.1:0-33274 GCF_002160215.1 Bacteroides sp. An19
GCTTCTTTCAGATTCCAACTCGCGATGGACACCCTTGCTTTGGGCTGTATGATTCCCGCTATTAGGGCTCATTAGGGACTTGCACCCGTTAGCTAATACTCATGCCGAGCATACATCAACGAAAAAGGCAACTCTTTTCCAAGAGCTGCCTTCTTCTGATTTCTTTACTTCTATCAAGCCACCTTAACTTTATCAACCACAGCCTTGAAAGCTTCCGGATGATTCATAGCCAAGTCGGCCAACACCTTACGATTGATTTCAATACCGGCTTTGTGCAATGCACCCATCAGTTTTGAGTAAGACATACCTTCCAGACGGGCAGCAGCATTGATACGCTGAATCCACAATGCGCGGAAGTTACGTTTTTTAGTCTTACGGTCACGGTATGCATAAGTCAAACCTTTTTCCCATGTATTTTTGGCAACGGTCCAAACGTTCTTTCTTGCACCAAAGTAACCTCTAGTTAATTTTAAAATTTTCTTTCTTTTTGCTCTTGAAGCAACGTGATTTACTGATCTTGGCATAGTTTTAATTCATTTTTGAATGTTAGCGCCGATGTTTTACAACCGGACTTGAGGCTAATGCATTCGGTTAATAATTTAAATAATACATTTACACTACCTGCGAAGATTAACGCATACAAAGAAGTTCTTTCACTGCAGTTAAGTTTGCGCTGTGAACCAAACCCATTTTACACAAGTTTCGTTTCTGCTTCTTTGTCTTCTTAGTCAGGATATGACTATGATAAGCGTGCTTTCTTTTGATTTTACCCGTTCCGGTAAGAGCGAATCTTTTTTTAGAACCGGAGTTAGTCTTTACTTTTGGCATCTTGTTTAAGTTTTAATTATTATTATTAACTGTGGCAACGCACTATACCGGCACGTTACGCACTTTTCTCATTCTTTTCTACAACACCTGCTTCGCGCGGTTCTGCCGCTTTCGGAGCAGCAGGTTTCTTTGTTCCACCCGCTTTTTTCGGCGACAATGCAATAGTCATACGCTTTCCTTCCAAGATAGGCATCTGCTCCACTTTCGCATACTCCTCCAAATCATTGGCAAAACGAAGCAACAACACTTCACCTTGTTCTTTAAAGAGAATGGAACGTCCCTTAAAGAAAACGTATGCTTTCACCTTATCGCCTCCCTGCAAGAACCCGATAGCATGTTTCAACTTGAAGTTATAATCGTGTTCGTCAGTCTGAGGACCGAAACGGATTTCCTTTACATTGACCTTCACTTGTTTTGCCTTTTGCTCCTTTGCCCGTTTCTTCAACTGGTAAAGAAACTTAGAATAATCAATAATTCTACAAACGGGAGGAACAGCATTGGGTGAAATTTCTACCAAATCGGCACCATGTTCTTCAGCCATCCGCAAAGCTTGTGCTATAGGATAAACAGCCGATTCAATATTGTCGCCCACAATACGGACTTCTTTGGCACGAATCTGTTCATTGATTCGATGTTGCCCTTTCAAATTGTCATTTTTCATTCAAATACTTGTTTCCTTTGTCTGCTTATAATATTATTAATGTAATTATTGTTATTCTTTTTTGCCGAAAGCCAAAATGACTTTTGCAAATGCGGTTGCAAAGTTACCACTTATTTATCATATTATGAACTTCTTCCGCAATATTTTTTGCAAATTCTTCGATTTTTACCGTACCTTTATCGCCTTCTCCCTGTTTGCGGACAGAAACTTCGCCATTGGCAGCTTCTTTTTCACCCACAATCAGCATATAAGGGATGTGCTTCATCTCGTTGTCACGAATCTTGCGGCCAATCTTTTCGTTACGGTCGTCTACCAACGCGCGGATGTCGTACTTCTTCAGTTCCAGACGAACCTGGTCGGCATACTCATTAAACTTCTCCGAAATCGGAAGGACAGCAACCTGATCGGGAGTCAGCCACAACGGGAATTTACCGGCTGTATGTTCAATCAATACGGCAACAAAACGCTCCATCGAACCGAACGGCGCACGGTGAATCATTACCGGACGGTGTTTCTGGTTATCGGCACCCATGTATTCCAACTGGAAACGTTCGGGCAAGTTATAGTCTACCTGAATGGTACCCAACTGCCAACGGCGGCCGATAGCGTCTTTCACCATAAAGTCGAGCTTCGGACCATAGAACGCAGCTTCGCCATATTCCACTTTCGCCTTCAGTCCTTTTTCCTGACAAGCTTCTACAATAGCCTGTTCTGCCTTTTCCCAGTTCTCATCGCTACCGATGTATTTCTCGCGGTTCACCTTGTCGCGCAAGGAAATCTGCGCTTCGAAGTTCTCGAAGTTCATCGACTTGAACACAATCGAGATAATATCCATTACACGGAGGAACTCGTCTTTCACCTGGTCGGGACGGCAGAAGATGTGCGCGTCGTCCTGTGTAAAGCTGCGCACACGGGTCAATCCGTGCAACTCACCGCTCTGCTCGTAACGGCATACCGTACCGAATTCGGCGATACGCAAAGGCAGGTCGCGGTACGAACGCGGACTGTTGCGGTAAATCATACAGTGATGCGGGCAGTTCATCGGCTTCAGGAAATATTCCTCGCCTTCTTCCGGCGTATGAATCGGCTGGAACGAGTCCTTACCGTATTTCGCATAGTGTCCCGAAGTGACATACAACAGCTTGTTTCCGATAGGCGGACACATCACTTCCTGATAATCGTAACGTGCCTGAATGCGGCGCAGGAAATCCTGCAGGCGGATGCGCAACGCTGTACCTTTCGGCAACCACATCGGCAATCCCTTGCCTACCATATCCGAGAACATGAACAAATCCATTTCCTTGCCAATCTTGCGGTGGTCGCGTTTTTTGGCTTCTTCCAGCATGGTCAGGTATTCATCCAGCATCTTCTTCTTCGGGAAGGTAATGCCGTAAATACGGGTCATCTGCTTGCGGTCTTCCTGTCCTCTCCAGTAAGCACCGGCAACCGACAACAGCTTGATAGCCTTGATAGGAGCGGTGGAAGGCAAATGCGGACCGCGGCACAAATCGGTGAATGCACCTTGTGTATAGGTAGTGATATGCCCGTCTTCCAATTCAGAAATCAACTCGCATTTATATGTCTCACCTCTCTCGCCGAACATCTTCAGCGCATCGTCTTTCGCAATGCTCTTGCGCACCAGCGGCTCCTTACGTGCAGCCAGTTCTATCATCTTCTGTTCGATAGCCGGCAGGTCGCTTTCTTTGATAACCACGTCATCTCCCGGATCTACATCGTAATAAAAACCGTTCTCGATAGCAGGACCAATGCCAAACTGAATACCCGGATACAGTTCCTGCAAAGCTTCAGCCAACAAGTGGGCACTGGTATGCCAAAATGCATGTTTACCCTGCTCGTCATCCCATTTGTAAAGAACGAAATCGGCATCTTCGTTAATAGGTCTCATCAAATCAATCGTTTCGCCATTTACGCCACAAGCCAAAACATCTTGCGCCAGACGAGAACTGATGCTCTCTGCAATCTGCAGACCAGTAACTCCTTCGTTATACTCGCGAACAGAGCCATCAGGAAAAGTTATCTTAATCATAGTCTTTTATGTTAGTCTTTTTTATTGAGTCGCAAAAATAAACAAAACTTTTTAATTATACAATTTTTAGGTGATTAGTTGACTAGTGACAAGGCAACAAGGTAACAAGGGGACAAGGGGACAAGGTTTTAAATACCTTTAGTCAAACTATTCAGAACCTTGTTACCTTGTCACCTAGTCAACTTATCATCTTATCATCTTTCAACTACCTAATCTTCTTCTTTCATTGTGGTAAAACGCTTCAACACACTGTATGCCGAGAATATACCCAGCTCGCCCGCCTTACTCAAGTCTTGCACACCCTCGCTGTTATTACCCAAAAACACATTCGTCAGTCCCCGATTGAAATAAGCATCCGAAAAACGCGAATCAAGTTCGACAGCCTTATTATAATCCACCAATGCCGACCGGTAATCCTTCATCACGGCATAGATATTTCCACGGTTATAATACGCATAGGCAAAATCGGGAGCCAGACGAATCACTTCATCCAAATCATCGCGCACCATGGCATAATCCAGCGCACGTACCTGCAACGTTTTTTCTTGACTTTGCTCTATTTCATAATTTGCATCCCGCTTCCTGTATTCCAACTGTTTGTAGTGGATCATCGCCCGCATAAAATAGGCTGGGAAAAACGCATTGTCCTTTTCGATGGTACGGTCTAAATCTTCCAACGCATTATCAAAATCCTGTACCAGATAAAAATCAAGGGCACGTGCAAAATAGTGCAAGGCATTGTCCGGCTCTTTCACAATCTTCTCCGTTATGTCATCAATCGATGCAAAATGCTGCTTCACCTGCCCTTCGGTAAGCGAAGCTTCATTATTGGTTATCAACAACTGGTGCGGCAAGACACGACGGTTATTCAAGTCATCGATATATTTCGAATAATTAATCTGGTGTTTCACTTCATCCGGACGTTCGTAATAACTCAGCACAAACATCGGCTGGGGAAGAATCGTGATATTACGGTCTTGCACACGTCCCCGATAGTCGGTCTTGTATTTCGAACGTTCGTCTTCATTGTCTGCCACTACAATCTTACGGAAATTGTTCATGTTCTTATCCGACTTCTTACGGGTCTTGTCGGCCGAAGCAGTCTGTTGCGATGTCTTTCCGTTCTGCGCATCCAGTTGCGCCTGCAATACTTTCATCTCGTCCTGGCTTGCACCTTTCAAGTCGCCTGTTTTCTTACGAGCCTCGGCACGATACTGATAGCCTGCCAAGAAATTGGGATACTCTTCCAGCACCGTAGTATAGTCACTGATGGCACCGGCATAATCTCCCGTCCTGTCACGCAGCAAGCCCCGGTTGAAGACCGCCATCATATTGTCCGGCTCTATCTGGAGCACAAAGTCGAAATCCTCTATAGCCCGGTTATCGTCTCCTACCTGGGCACGGAGCAAGCCCCGGTTGTAATGCCCGATGAAGTTATTCTTGTCGATGTCAAGAGCCAAGTCGTAATCGCTCATAGCCCCCCGCAGGTTGTTCTGGTAATAGCGTGCCAACGCACGGTTGATATACATGCCCGCATTGCGCACCGACAGGCGTATGGCTTCGGTCAGGTCGCTTTCGGCATCGGCATACTTGTTCCGCTGAAGGAAAAGCATGCCTCGTGAAGCCCACGTGTCGGCATTATAACGGTCCATTTCGATAGCCTTGTCGGCATCCGACATGGCTTGAAGCGTATCCTTCTGCTTGAGAGAAACTTCCGTACGCATCAGATAAGCATCAATATAGCGGGGGGCAATCCGGATCAGCGTATCCAAGTCGGCTTTCGCTTCCGCATAATCCTCGCTCCGCATCCGCGACAAAGCCAGATTATGCCACAGGCTGGTATTCTCAGGATCGAATGTCAACGCTTTCTCGTAATCCTGTATGGCACCCGTGTAATTTTCTTGCTGGATACGCGCGATGCCTCTCACCTGATACGTATTGGGTACATACGGATTGCGCTCAATCGATTCCGTACAATCGGCTTCCGCACCTTGAAAGTCATCCAGATTCAGTTTTGCCAGTCCACGATAAAAATACGGTTCGGCCAAGTAAGGCTTGGCATTGATAACCTGATTGAAATACTGGATGGAAAGAACATAGTCTTCAAAATAAAGAGCGTTTTTCCCGATGGCCATCACCCGGTCCGTATTAATCTGGGCGCCGGCTATCATCGGGAAAAACACTCCTATATATATTATATAAATAAGCTTCCGAATCATTTCACTGTCTTCACCTTGTAAGAGCAACGGGCCTTGCCCTTCAGCATGCCGTTAAGTTTGCCTTTAATCATTTGCTTGCGGAGTGCCGACAAATGGTCGATAAACATGGTCCCTTCCAGATGGTCGAACTCATGCTGCATCACACGTGCCAGATAACCTTCCACCCACTCATCATGCGGATTCATGTCTTCGTCGAGGTAGGTCACATGAATCTTGTCTGGACGTTTCACACTTTCATGAATGCCGGGCAAGCTCAAGCATCCTTCATCCATCGAAACAATGTTGTCGCCCGTTTCCACGATACGGGGATTGATATAAGCATGACGGAAGTCCTTGTACTCGGGGAAATCATCAGCCAACACATCCAGGTTTATCACCACCACACGGATGGGCAAACCTATCTGTGGAGCGGCAAGCCCTACCCCGTCGGCACGATCCATCGTCTCAAACATATTCTGAATCAATTCTTTCAAGTTCGGATAATCCGGTGTAATGTCTTTAGCTTCCTCACGTAACACCGGTTGTCCGTATACATAGATAGGTAAAATCATATTATTTAGTTCTTTAGTTTTTAAGTTTGTCAGTTCTTTAGTTTGTCAGTTCTTTAGTTTGTCAGTTCTTTAGTTTGTCAGTTCTTTAGTTTTTAAGTTTGTCTGTTTTTAGTTTGTTAGTTCTTCTGTTTGTCATTGTCGAATTATTTAACTCAAAAACCTAAAAACTTAAAAACTCAAAGACTTACATTCCTCTTTTCGACTCCAAATACGACTGTAAAATAATCGTGGCACTGATTTCATCCACCAAAGCCTTGTTTTGCCGTGCTTTCTTCTTCAAGCCTCCGGCAAGCATCGCCTGATGTGCCAAGACCGATGTAAAACGTTCATCGAACAGTTCCACCGGAACATCGGGCAGTTTTTTCTTCAACTGATTCATAAAAGGCACGATATACTTCATACTTTCCGAATCCTCGTTGTTCATCTGCTTGGGATGTCCGATAACGATACGCTCCACCTTTTCTTGCCGCACATAGTCCAGCAAGAAATCCATCAGTCCATGCGTAGGCACGGTAGTCAGCCCGCTTGCAATAATCTGCATCGGGTCGGTCACCGCGATACCCGTACGCTTCTTTCCGTAATCAATGGCCAATATTCTGCTCATAATCGGCGACAAAAATACGAATTTATTCTGTATACTTCTCTATATAAACCTTAAAAGATTGCGTATTTATACTATATGAGAAGCTGTTTTGAATTTATCGTGCGATGATTTGGGATGAGTTTTTGAGGCATTTTCGCTTCTGTGATAAGGAAGATAGCGGGCTATCTGACGAAGAACAGGAGCGGAAAGGACCAAAAAATCGCCCAAAGCACACACGAAAACGGATACATCAAGCCAAGAAAAACTTTTTGGAGAAATTCAAAACAGCTTCTGAATATCCTCATTTTCCCCAATTGCCCATGCAGGGGCGTATCGCATACGCCCGAATGCGCCAACTTATCCATGAGGATGTCTTCAGGGCGTATGAGGAACATCAAGCTATTTCCATACAGATTGATAATTCCGCACCACGAAATACCACCTTCAACAGGTGAAGCTTCGTGCCAGAACACAGACGGCATACGATTTTATCCTTGCTATACTTTTCCAACTGGACATCAGCTTCCCGGCTTTTGGCTTCCACCTCTTCATCTGTTGCAGCCGGCTTTACATATTTCAATTCCAGAATATAGCTGTGCGCAATCTCCGGATAACGCACCCTGTCGGGCAGAAGCAAGAAATCACTATAACCATAACTCAGTTCTATTTCAGGCTCTACCAAATAAAGTGTATTCAAAGCAAGGTAAGCCTTGAAAAAACCTTGCAGGTTATGTTCACCTAAAATACTGTCCCGCACCGAAGAATTTTCCTTGTATGCCGCAGCGATACGGTGAATAAGTGGCTCCCATTCCCCATCTAACGCCAATAAACGAAAACACCCTTTCAATTGGCTTAAATCAATATCTGCACTACGCTGATAATAATCACGCATAAAACTCCAATACTGTTCTTTTACGCAGTTATTGGGAATCACCATCCTCAATTCATCCAGTTTACGGCTCCCCATTGTGAGCAACCCGTAGTAATAAAGCAAGCTGCGGAAATTATTGTCTTCCGTCACATATTCAGCAGGGAAAGAAGTCTTCAGCGTCATCAGCACAGAACCCGTTGCCGCAATTTCCTCAATAACTCCCATCCGGTTTTCCCGCTGGTTTCCCCGGTCTATACCTGCCAGCATCTGAAGTTTCTTATAATCTGTACGCACATTGACATCCACCATCTCTTTGGGAGGACGGCCGAAAGCAACCTGGTGGCGCAAGTAGTAGAGCACCATGTCACAATTGTAAAGACGTTCGGCATCTATGTAGTCTTCCGAAAAACAGTAATTGTTATACCAAGGCCTCATCTCTTCCAGCATCGCCTCGACATCAGCATCAGAACGCAATTTGCCATTATCCTGATAGTAACGGAACATCGTATGCACATCCGACTCGGAAAAGCCCAACATATAATTGAAACGGGGGTCTTGGGAAATATTCCAACCGATGTTGTAACCGCTCGAAAGGTCATCCAAGGTAATGGGAGACACACCTATCAGAAAAACACGACTGAACATGACCTTGAATATCTTGAAATATTCCCGGTAGAACCCGCTGGCGTGGGTCAGCCTGCGGAACCGCTCCTTTCCGCCTTCACTGAGAATAACGTTGGTGAAGTTGTCATACTCATCCACAATGAGGTATAAAAGATAACCTTTCTTACGTGCATGCAGATTGATATAGTTCAGCTTAGCCCTGGCACTGTCTTCCGCCTTTACCTTTTCTTCGAACTCCTTATCGTAAAACCCGGCGTATGTCTCGGCAAACATGTCCAGCACCTGGCAACAATATTTATTGAAGTTACTTTCAAGCTCACCTTCATTAGACCCGCTCCCGATAACCGAGAAGTCGAAATAAACAATCTGGCAAGCGTTTTTCAGGGAAGTCGGATGAGCCTTTATCCACAGTCCGTCGAACAACGTCTCAAAACGGTCTGCCTTGGCAATATCATAATATGCCTGCATCATGCTGACGAACACACTCTTGCCGAAGCGGCGGGGACGAATCAGAAACAAGAAATCATTTGCCTCTTCCAAAAGAGGCAGATACATCGTCTTGTCCACATAATACCGGTTTTTGCTCCGCACTTCCTCAAAGTTTGCCACCCCGTAAGGGATGCCTTTTACATTTGGCTTATCCATAATCCATCCTTTTTTACATGATTCTTTCTACAAAGAAAGATTTTATCCTATTACAGTTTCTCCACTTCATCACGCGTGAGTCCGGTGATTTTAGCAATAATTTCCGCCGGAATGCCTTCCGATTTCATGCCACGCGCATTTTGGATATTGCCTTGCCTTATGCCTTGCTGTATGCCTTTTTCCAAACCTTCTTGCCGGCCTTCCTGCAGGCCTTGTTCTATACCTTTTTGCATACCCTGTTGCATGCCTTGTTGTATACCCTGTTGCATGCCTTGTTGTATACCCTGTTGTATGCCTTGTTGTATGCCCTGTTCCATACCTTCCCGCAAAGCATCGCTTATCAAAGTGTTCTCTACCCGCACGGCATCCCAGAAGTCATCATACCACCAGAGTTGCGCATCGCTGAAAGCAGACTCTTCGATTTGCGTCACCGCCTTGCAGATTTCCGGATTCTCTAATAACTCTTTGGGGGCTTGCCGCGTATGCTCGTCTATTTCCGTCAGATACCGCAACCAAAGTACCGCCATTTTCTTGCCTTTGAAATCTTGTGGCTTGAATTTGGGAAGCTCTACGAAGATAAACCTCAGCCCTTCTATCACCTTGTCCGTATGCTCCACCTGCACGATTTTATAGTCGTGGTAAGCCTCCGGCACATCCGGCAGGAAAATATCGTTTACCAAGTTGAGCGAATACACGGGCTGTAGCAGTTCGTATTTGCTCTCTCTGCCTCCAAGCTGGCGCACGTACGCTTTCGAGGCGTTGAACAATACGCGCTGCATGAATGCAGGAGACCAAAGCATCTGCATCTTTACCAGAAACTGCCTGCCCATTTTGTCTTTGCAGCGCACGTCTACGATGCTGTTCTTTTTCAGCGGTGTTTCCGGCACCAGTTCCGGTGTCAGGTATTCGATTTCCGCAATCTCCTCTTCGGGCTTTTCGAAAGGCAGCAAGGCATTGAGCAGGCTGATGACCAAGTCGGGGTGTTCGCCGAACACTTTCTTGAAAGTCAGGTCGGCTTTAGGATCCAAGTATCTCATAATCGATGCTTTTAATGATTGCATACAAAGTTAGGGAATCTTTATCAGTTTACCAACACCTTTGAAGAAATCCTGCTCCAAAAAGAAATGTCCAAGCATGTCTGACAACACTTATCTGCATTTCCAGTCCTCTATAGTCAGGACTGCTATCCTGATAGGTCAGGACTGAGCGAGGACTGGAATGCGTAGGACCGGACAAACAATTGCATTTCCGGATAAGCCTGGTTTACTCCGGAAATACCATGATGCATGGTAGCAATACACCGAAGATTGTCCGCAAACAGTTTTGCTCTGCCATAAAGTCCATCCTAAAAGGCGAAGCCGACGCGCATCCCTGCGAACTGGCTTCTGAGATTACTAATTAAAATATGTGCAGGGACGCTTCCCTGCTGTTGATAGAGATAATTTATTATTCGGTTAAAGAAGTATCAAGTAAAACTGATAAAGCTTTAAATACCCATTTCCTTAAAGTATATTCTAATTTCCATTCCATGCCACTGCACTATTCCGCTCCTCTATTGTTGCGTCACGTACACAACGAATATATCCTGGACGATAATTCATATCTTCAGAAGCTGTTTTGAATTTATCGTGCGATGATTTGGGATGAGTTTTTGAGGCATTTTTGCTTCTGTGATGAGGAAGATAGCGGGCTATCTGACGAAGAACAGGAGCGGAAAGGACCAAAAAATCGCCCAAAGCACACACGAAAACGAATACATCAAGCCAAGAAAAACTTTTTGGAGAAATTCAAAACAGCTTCTTAATGCCTCGCGCCTATACCGGCTTACGAAACGAAGCAACCATCCATACGATATCACCCGACTGAAACACAAATGCTGGAGAAGGATTCTTCACCACTTCCTTGCCCCGTTCTACACCTAAAATGATAGCACGGTCGGATTTCACTTCGCCCACACTCTTGCCCAACAAGGAAGAATGTTCGTCGACGCACACGTTAGTAATGCGTGTCCCTTTGCGTGAAGATGTTCCGCTACCGGCACAGGCTTCTTTCTGCTCCAGTGCCCGAGCAAATTGCGAAAGGTCTTCATCGGTACCTACTACAGTAATTTTGTCATACGGATAAAGCATCTCGTCACCTTGCGGAATATCGATGACTGCATCGCCACGACCAATAGTAATGATATTTACCCTATAACGGGTGCGGAAAGCAAGTGTTTTCAACGTCTTACCCACACAAACAGAATTGGGCTGCACGGTGAAATCGACTGCATGGAGGTCGGACAATGAAGTAGTATCTCCCACCCCGTCAAACAAAGAAGAGCTTTTCTTTTCTTCGTCCGGTCCTTGAAAATTGGCTTCGAACTGCTCTTCAATCTCCAACGAACGCTTGCGGATACGTTTCGAAAAATATAGTCCAGCCACCACCAGTAAAGCAATAACCAGTCCCAATCCAGACGCCACATTGAACAAACGGACCACAACACTCATTACAATGGTAATGCAAAGAATAATCTTAATCAACACCAGCGATGACAAAGCACCGCGATTTACCAGATTGTCTGCCCACAGACGGCGGAACTCGGGC
Source organism: Bacteroides sp. An19 (assembly GCF_002160215.1). Lineage (NCBI taxonomy): Bacteria > Pseudomonadati > Bacteroidota > Bacteroidia > Bacteroidales > Bacteroidaceae > Bacteroides > Bacteroides sp. An19. The sequence continues at coordinate 11,616 of NZ_NFKD01000051.1, forward strand.
GAATGGTTTTTCTTGACCACCATCGCCCACAGAAGCGGTGAAAGCACTGCCAACAAAATCAAAGCACCCAGCAAATCGCCCTGAAGTCCTGGCAGATGACCTTGGATGAAAGGATGTATTTTAGAAAAGAATATGACTATAACGCCTATGCAGAGAACCAGATACACCGACACGCCTACTATCATTCCCCGCAACAGACGGTGCCAGTCGTTCTGGTGCTTCTCGGATATGGAACCGGAAACATAGCGCGACAAAGCCTGCTTGCCCCATACCGGCAAATGACGGTCGACAAACCGGTATGCAGGCTCGGAAAAACGTATCATATAAGGTGTACAAAACGTAGTGATGACAGATACTGCCACAATAATGGGATACAAATGTGTATCTGTCACCTTCAGGCTCACACCTAACGAGGCAATAATAAAGGCGAACTCGCCAACCTGTGTTAACGAGAACCCTGATTTCATCGCCAGCTTCAATGGCTGTCCTGAAAGCAAAACTCCGAAAGTACCAAAAAAGCTCTGCCCTGCCAGAACCAAAAGAGTCAGCAACAAGATAGGCACAATATAATCGCGGATAACCATCGGGTCTATCATCATACCTACAGATACAAAGAATACAGCTGCAAACAAATCCTTAACCGGTTGCACTACCCGGCTGATACGTTCGCTTTCAGAGGTTTCGGCCAACAAAGAGCCCATGACGAAAGCTCCCAATGCCGAAGAGAACCCTGCTCTTACTGCAATCATAACCATCAGCAAGCACAGCCCCAAGGAAACCACCAACAGAATCTCATCACTGACAAAACGTTTGATCCTATTTATTAAGGTAGGAAGCAGGTAAATCCCCAATACCGACCAAAACACCAGAAAAGAGACCAGCTTCATCAGGCTACCCAGCAACGCCGTGCCCTCGAACTGACTACTTGCAGCCAACGTAGAAAGTACCACCAGCATGACAACTCCTACAAGGTCTTCTACCACCAAAATGCCCAACACGATTCCTGTAAATTTCTGCTGGAGCAGGTTCATGTCATTGAAAGCCTTAAAAACAATCGCCGTAGACGACATAGAAAGCATTCCGCCCAAAAAAAGACTGGTAATATGAGAAAATCCCATCATATTTCCCGCCACATATCCCAAGAACATCATACCGCACACAATAGTAACGGTAGCCACCATAGCACTCAAGCCTACATTCAAAAGCTTGCGGAAAGAAAACTCCAATCCCATGGCGAACAACAAAAAAATAACACCGATGTCTGCCCAAATCTTGATGTCAGACGTATCAGACACCGTAGGCAAAAAACTCACAGAAGGACCAGTAATGAACCCAGCCACAATATAACCCAAGATAACCGGCTGTTTCAGCCACTTGAACAGAATCATGACGCATCCCGCCACAACCAGAATAATACCTAAATCGGTAATTAATGGAGCTAATTCGGACATATTCGTTAAAATTTTATCGGGGCAAAATTAATCAAAATCAACCGACAAAAGATGTCCGGCATCTCCTCCTTAATGTTTTTTATATCTGTCACCTGTATTTTCTCCCAGTCACAACCCAAAACATTGCCTCACGAAAACTATGATATCCCAACAGACCGAGAAACAGTTTTGAATTTCTCCAAAAAGTTTTTCTTGACCTGGTGTGTCCGTTTCTGAAGACAACACCCCGATTTCACATTTTGCCAAGTGCTGATTACAAAAATGGAGTCATCAACTTAAAAATAGTGAAATATTTCCGTAATTAAGTTGAAAAGATGCAGATTTTTCACACTTTTCTATGCACAAAGATTCTCACAAACAAAAGAACTTTTTATCTTTGCATCGGTCAGAAAAAAGAATTACCGTATAACTTAACTAAAATAATAGAATTATGGAATTTGTAACTAACGAAAAGCTTACCATTGTTGGTGCTGCCGGCATGATCGGTTCTAACATGGCTCAGACTGCCATTATGATGGGTTTGACTCCTAACATCTGCTTGTACGACCCGTATGCTCCGGGATTGGAAGGTGTGGCTGAAGAATTGTACCACTGCGGTTTCGAAGGCGTAAACGTAACCTTCACTTCAGACATCAAAGAAGCGCTGACAGGTGCCAAATATATCGTGAACTCAGGAGGTGCTGCCCGTAAAGCAGGCATGACCCGTGAAGACTTGCTGAAAGGCAACGCCGCTATCGCTGAAGAATTCGGTAAGAACGTAAAAGAATACTGCCCAGATGTAAAACACATCGTGGTTATCTTTAACCCGGCTGACATCACCGGTCTGATTACGTTGTTGTACTCAGGCTTGAAACCTTCACAGGTTACTACCTTGGCTGCCCTCGACTCTACCCGTCTGCGCAGTGAACTGGCTAAATACTTCAACGTACCTATGGACGCTGTTGAAAACTGCCGCACATACGGTGGTCACGGCGAACAGATGGCTGTATTCGCTTCTACTGCTAAAGTTAACGGCAAACCGTTGACCGACATCATCGGCACTGACGCTCTGAGCAAAGAACAATGGGCAGAAATCCAACAGAAAGTAACCAAAGGCGGTGCTAACATCATCGCATTGCGCGGACGTTCTTCATTCCAAAGCCCGGCATACGTTTCTATCGAAATGATTGGTGCTGCTATGGGTGGCAAGGCATTCCGCTGGCCGGCTGGTACATATATCTCAAACGATAAGTACGACCACATCATGATGGCATGGGAAACTTCAATCACTGCTGACGGTTGCCACTGCGCTGCTCTGAACGGAACTGCAGAAGAACAAGCTGCTTTGGACAAGAGCTACGCTCACCTCTGCGAATTGCGTGATGAAGTAATCGCTATGGGCGTTCTTCCTGCTATCTCAGAATGGAATAAGCTGAATCCGAACATCAAATAATAAGTTGCAAGGCAACAAATCGGCTCAGATTTTGAGTTAACAAATAAATACTATCTCCATAAAACTCCTGCAAACGAATGTTTGTGGGAGTTTTTTTATTCCGGCATAAGCTTTTTCAATACAAAAAAGGAAAAAGAAAAGAAAAAGAAGTGACAGATTATTTTGTTATCTTCCCAATAATACCTATCTTTGCAAACAATCATCACTTAAGGGCTTGACTGGATTTGACAGCAAGAGATGTGGTATGTAAGCATGCAGTGCGTCAGTGATTTGCACTATAATCTCAGTTACTGAACAATTATCTGGCAACGAAAACTATGCTCTCGCTGCTTAATCGAAGTACAGTAGATTAACTTTATTTCCGTCACAGTGATGGAAACGAGACATCGCTCAAAAGCTCTTGTTCCGAGGCGTTTGGTCAAGCGGTGCAGCAAAATCGGGAATAGTTCTGGTCTAGCCTTGCGACCAGAATGAAATTTTAAAGGCTAAGGCGCAAGTGGGTGGCTCTGGTCTTGCTTACGCACGAAAACCGAAGGCAGAGATAAGCATGTAGAAAGCATATGGCTTCCTTGTTTGGACGAGGGTTCGACTCCCTCCAGGTCCACTATTAAAAATATAATCCGCTTATTTACAGTGGATTATATTTTTTATAAATATTGTACTTCCCTCTTGCCCCTGTTCCTTTATGCTCATTTAACGGATCTATCTTTCCCATCACACAAGCGGAAATACCTCAAAAACCATCCCAAATCAACACACGATAAATTCAAAACAGTTTCTAATTCCGCAAACAAGTTATTTATACAGGATTGGTAAACAAATCAGAATAAGGGGCTGAAACTTTTAATAAAGACATAGGTGTATATCCGCTGAGCTTCTTAAACTCGCGTATGAAGTGCGATTGGTCGGAATAGCCGCTTGTGTATGCTATTTGTGCCTGGCTAATTTCTTTGCCCGTTTGATGCTGCATTTGTGCCAAAGCCTTTTGGAATCGGACGATACGGGCATATTCTTTGGGATTCATGCCCACCAATGAATGGAACAACCGTTCAAACTGTTTTTTGCTTAGACAGGTAATGGAAGACAATTCGGTTACGGTTGTTTGAGGAAAACTGTATATCTGCCGTATAGCAGCATCCATTCTCTTGATGTTATATGAAGTTTCGGACAAGTTGTTGGCAATTTGTGACAATAACCATTTTTCGATATAGTTTATACAGACAGAATTATCTTCACAACCGGATATCCGTATAGCCAGTTCATTTAATTTCTTATTTTCCAGGCTATAGCCGGAAACCTCCTGGTTGTAGAAAAGCGATGTGGGTAGATTCAGAAACAGACTCATCGCATGAGGATGGAATACCACCACTATCATTTCTACGTTTCCGTTTGCATATAGGTGTGACGGGAAATTAACCTGACCGCTGATAGCCAGTCTGTCTTGGGACGTGTTTAGTTCAGGGATATAGAGCGGCATCTGTTTATGAAAAATGATTTGAGGACAACCAATAGGAAAAGTAAGGGTATTCTGCGGTTGATTGCTTTTGAATACCCAATAATACCTGACGTAAGGTTGCAATAACTTACATGGTTTGTAAAATTTGAAATCCTCTAGAATCATTTTACAAAGGTAAGGCTTTTTGCCGTTTCTTATTGATTAGGGGCAAAAATATAGCTGCAAGTTATTGCATTTGCAGCTATATTTTTCCATCGGTACATATTAGTCGGTATAAAGTCCTATGCGATTATCCGCAGGGTCGGTGAATACGGCAAAATACCCTTTCCCTTCAGCCTGGATTTTTGTCTTAGGAATAGCAATACTTCCGCCCTGTTTCAATACTTGCTGGATAGCCCAGTCAATGTCTTCACAGTTAAAGTGAATTAAAACGCCATGCTCTGAGGGCTTGAAGTCAGGTGCATAGGATATGGCACCAACCGTTTGTCCGTCCTGTACAAAACAAGCCATTTTCTCATTGCTGTATTCGGCTACCATAAATTCCACCCCGAAGATTGCTTGATAAAAATTTACCGATTGGTAGAAGTCGGTAACGGGGATTTCAAAGAATGCGATTAAATTCTTCATGTTCTTTTTTCTTTTAGTTATTACTTTGCTTTGTCCTACGCTAAGACATTGCAAAATTACGATTACCATAAGGACGTGGATAGAAGAATACGGACATTCTACGGGTTAGAAAAATAATCAGATATGGGAGTGTAAACCGATAGATATGCTAAAGGTGTATATCCTGTAAACAGCTTAAATTCTCTTATCATGTGAGATTGGTCGGAGAAACCGCAACTATAAGCTACTTGCGCAAAATTGTATGGAGGATTTTGTTGCAGCAGGAACAAAGTCCGTTGCACTCTTATAATTCTCAGAAATTCTTTAGGCGAAGTCCCAATATATTCCGTAAAAATCCGTGTGAATTGTTTTGTGCTTAGGCAGGCAGTATTAGCCAATTTACAGACATCAAGGTATGGGTTAAGATTAATGTCTTGAATTACAGCAGAAAGTCTATCTATATTATAGTCTGAACATACAACTAAACGATGCAATAGAAATTGTTCTATCAAATTTATACAATGAATGTTGTTTCCAGTATCAGCTACTTTGTGGACAAGTTCGGTAAGTTCTCTATCTTCCACATCTTCTATCGCTATATTTTCTCCTTGAAAAAGGGATAATGGTTGCCGGAAAAACAGCTTTGCCGCATAAGGTTGAAACACAACAACAAGCATCTCTATATCTCCATCTGCGCAAATATCTGTATATCCTTTTTCTTGTCCACAAACGAAATATCGGGGCTGTATTTTATGATGGGTTTGTGAGAATAATCGCTTCTTTTTATGAAAAAATAGCTGTATGCAACCTAATGGGAAAGTGCGTTCGGGTGCAGCATTTGCCATATCACTTTGTAATATCCAATAATGGCGAATGTAGCGATGCAATATTGGTGACGGTTGTATTATTTTGAATGATTGCATTGTAATAGTGTTTTAATGAACGAGCAAAAGTATAAGGAGTGTTTTGCTTCGGATAGAATAAAAGGGACATTTAGTGCAAGGTGCCAGTATATTTATATATAGCTTGTATCTTCCTATCGCTAAGAAAAACTTTTATAAATGTCCTTATGTTGCCAAATTGCTTGTAAGGACGCATCGCGGACATTCATTAAACTTTTTAAGAGAACAGTTCTGAAGCAACAATTTTCCCTTTTCCTACATGAACGATAAAATTAAAAACAACTGAATATCAATAAAATATAAAACTTAAATAATCTGATTTTGTCAAACAAAAGCCTCTGTTATTAAACAATTCAAATTAATAAAAGCTGCCTCCCGTTTGCCTTTCTCGAAATAAAGTTGTTTCTTTGCATATAAAGAAAAAGATGATCCTTATGGAAGAACAAAACAAATATATCCGCTTTGACTGGGCCATGAAACGGTTGCTTCGTGACAAAGCGAATTTTAGCGTGTTAGAAGGCCTGCTGACAACATTGCTTAATGAAAAGATAACTATAAACAAGTTATTGGAAAGCGAAAGCAATCAGGAGGACGAATATGATAAGCAGAACCGCGTGGATTTATTAGCGGAAAACGACAAAGGAGAACTGTTTATTATTGAAGTTCAGAACAATACGGAGTACGCCTATTTCCAACGTATGCTATTTGGAACTTCCAAATTAATCACCGAATATATCAATCGTGGACAGGGCTATGACCATATCCGGAAAATATACAGCGTGAACATTGTTTATTTCAATTTGGGAAATGGTACGGACGTAGTATATCATGGCAAAACTGAATTTAGAGGAATTCACAACGGAGAACTACTCAACCTGACTCCTTTCCAACGTCAGAAATTTAATGTCACTGCTGTAAGCGATCTTTATCCGGAGTATTACATACTGAAAGTAAACGATTTTAATAAATGGTCGAAAGTCCCTTTGGAACAATGGATTTATTTCCTCAACACAGGAGATATCCCTTCCGATGCCACTGCGCCCGGATTGAAAGAAGCCCGTGAGAAACTGCGGCTTGAACGCATGAGCAAGGCAGAACTGAATGCGTATTACCGCCATTTAGACAATGTGGTCATCTTACGTGATAACATTGTAACAGCAAGAGGCGAGGGACGTTTAGAAGGACGTGCTGAGGGGCGTGCCGAAGGAATAAATATTGGCGCGAAAAAAACGAAAGCTGGCATAGCTAAACAAATGAAAATGGATGGTATGCCAATGGAAATCATCATGAAATATACAGGATTTACTCAAGACGAAATCGAAAAACTATAAATCGCATAGCTGCCTTGTTTGTAAGATTATTAATCTTCATGCCGTAAGATTATTAATCTTCACGCTGTAAGATTATTAATCTTACAAACGGTGCAGCTATATGACAGAGAGAATAAAGCTTGCTTGTCATGTCGGCTGTGTAATCCGGCATGACCATTAAAATGCACAATTGCACACCGTTCAAAGTATAAACAGTTTCTACTCTATAGACAATAATTTCACGGCATCTACATATTGTGCAATGCCTGCTGCTACCTGTTTGGCAGCTTTCATGGCAAGTACTACGGTGTGCGGGCGGTGCACTACGTCACCTCCTGCAAATACGCCCCGGCGGGTAGTCATTCCGTATGGGCGCTCTTTCACGATAACATATCCAGTTTCGTCTACCTCTATGCCAGTAGTGGTTGATACGATGCGATTGGCAGGACGTGACCCGATGGCAAGCAGGACACAGTCGAATGGCAGGTCTTGGATACCTTCGGGAGTTTCTGCACGGATACCGGTCACTTTTCCATCTCCGTCCCCCAAAAACTCCTTGGTAGAGGTTTTCCACATGAATTTCACTCCTTCTTTCACAGCTTCCTGGTATTCGCTAGGAATGGCACTCATGTCAGCTTCGGTACGGTGATAGAGAACTGTTACACTTGAAGCTCCCATACGTACGGCGGTACGTGCAGCGTCCATAGCCACATTTCCACATCCAATGACCGCTACCCGATCGCCTTCATGCATCGGTACGGCATCACGACTCACAATGTTCTGGTTAAAAATAGTGACCATGTGCAACAGATAAGATGACTGGACGATGCCACGAAGTGTATTGCCCGGTACATTCAAGTCTTTGGGAAGTGCGGTACCAGTTCCGATGAAGATGGCATCGTATCCTTGTTGGAACAGTTGGTCGATAGTAATGTCTCTTCCTACCAGACAGTTCAGAATAAAATTTACCCCTAATGCTTCTATTTTTTGTATTTCTTTGGTTACTACTGCTTTGGGAAGGCGGTATTCGGGGATTCCATACATCAAGACTCCTCCCGCTTCGCTTTGTCCTTCGAAGATGGTGACGTTGAATCCTTGTCGTGCCAAATCACCCGCTACGGTAAGTCCGGCAGGTCCTGAGCCGATAACAGCAACTTTTCCTCGTGTTTTTTGCGGAAGTTTCTCCCGTATCAGATTCATTTCGGTATCGAAATCAGCAATGAAGCGTTCCAACTTACCGATTTGGATGCCTTTTCCTTTGGCATAGAGCACACAATGTCCCTGGCATTGTTTTTCATGTGGACATACACGTCCGCAGATAGCAGGCAGGTTGCTCTTTTCGTTGATGATGCGCATGGCATCACCCATATTCCCCATAGAGAGCTGATGGATGAAATCGGGGATGTCATTATCAATGGGACATCCTTTTTTGCAGGAAGGATTTTTACAGTTCAGGCATCGTTTTGCTTCGTCGATAGCTTCTTTGGTTGTGAAGCTTTCATTCACTTCACGAAAGGTTTCTTTTGCTTCGTTCATATAAATAAATAATCTAATATTGTAAACTACAGTTTGCAAAATTAGACTATTTATTTCTTATATTGCCATACAGTGTTTACATTTATGTGCTGTTTAACATTTATTATACATGAATAAAATGCATACAAAACACCACAGAATACCCGGATGATAATAAAATCCGTGTAATCTGTGGTGAAAATAAGTGATTTATCAGAATAAGGGTGAAGGATATTCGCCGCTATCGGCAAGTGCCTTGAATTTGTCTACCACTCCCTGACGGTCGGCAGCATACGTTACGCCGAACCAGCGTGAAGTGGTGTCGAGTACTTTCACCTTGGCGGTACCTTCGTTGATGAGCTTGTTCACCATGAGCGGGATGTAGTATTCGGCTTTCGGCTTGTCGATATTTTCCTTCAGGAAATCTACGAAATAATCTTCCGAATACTTGAAATAATCGGGCGTGAATCCCCACATGTTCATCGATACCGGGGTGTTGTCAGCGATGCCCACCCATTTCCCGTCATCGTCCTTATAAGATACGGTGCCGTCGATGCGCATGATTTCGGTACGTTCTACTACGGTGGTCAAGTGTCCTTCCGCATCGGTCGAACAGATACCCCGTGCCACGGTTCCGCTTTCGCTTAATGTGTTTCCTACCCGGAAGCCTACCATACAATATTGGTTTTTCGCGCCTTCAGGAAGTTCGGACAGGTATTTGCCGATTACGGCGAAGCTGTCACGTCCATAGAAGTCATCGGCGTTGATAACGGCAAACGGTTCGCTGATAACGTCTTTACCCATCAGTACGGCGTGGTTGGTCCCCCAAGGCTTGGTACGTTCGGCTGGGCAAGTAAAGCCTTCCGGAAGTTTGTCGGTAGACTGGAATACGACTTCTACCGGGATGTGGTTTTCGTATTTGCTGATGATTTTGTCGCGAAAATCTTTTTCGAAATCTTTACGGATGACAAACACGAGTTTGCCGAATCCTCCACGGATTGCATCGTAAATGGAATAATCCATGATGGTTTCTCCGTTCGGACCCAGGCTGTCCAGTTGTTTAAGACCTCCGTAACGGCTTCCCATTCCGGCGGCAAGAACGAATAAAGTTGGTTTCATAGTGTATTGTTTTAGTTAATGTATGGTGCAAAGTTAAAGATTTTTCAGTCGGTTGATGTTATCAAATCAATCAAAAAACGATGCAATTCGGTTATTTTTGCTTATATTCGCATCTGCAAAAGCAATTGGTTGCATTTTTATGAAGAAAAACATTCGCCGGTTGGGGATTATTATAGCATCTCCGCTGATATTGTTTGTTGTGTTGTGTGTGTTGGTTTATCTGCCTCCCATACAGAATTTTCTGGTGAATACTGCCACCCGGTATGCATCGGAAGCTACGGGTATGCAGATTTCCATCGGAAGAATTTCGCTTTCTTTTCCACTCGATCTGGTGGTGCACCGTACACTTGTCATTAATACCGGCGACACCATACTATATGCCGACCGGCTAACTGCCCAGGTGCAGTTGCTCCCTTTATTTAAGAAAAAGGTGGAGTTGGACGGACTGGAATTACGTAAAGCTTCGGTAAATACGGCAGGCCTGATAGAAGGCATGACATTGAAAGGGGATTTGGGGAATCTGTTTATTGCTTCGCATGGAGTGGAGCTGAGCCCTGAAACTGCCATAATAGATGAGCTTACTCTGAAAGATACTCACTTGTCGATGTGTCTTGCCGATACCTCTGCTGCCGATACCACTGCTTCGGCACCGGTATACTGGAAGTTCCGCTTGCGCAAAATCGACTTTGAAGATGTTTCCTTTGCCATGCAAATGCCGCTTGATACACTTCGGATGGGAATAGCACTTGACCGACTTTCGTTGCGCGAAGGAGATGTTGACCTGCATCAGATGGCGTATGCGGCACGTACACTTTCGTTGGAAGGTGGAAAAGCTACGTTTGAGTCGGGTACACTCGCTCCCATTGAAAAGGGAATAGACCCTTCACACATCGTCCTGACTGAAATAAACCTGCGTATGGATTCGCTACGCTATGCAGGAAACGATATACATGCTATGATCCGGAATCTGAACCTGAAAGAACACTCTGGACTGGAAATCACTTCTGGCGAAGGGAGGCTGGTGTCGGATGCTCATACGCTGAATGTGCCTTCACTCCGCATCAAGACTCCTGATTCGGTTATAGAACTAAACGCTTCGATGGATTGGGATGCGATGGATACGGACAAAGAAGGAACGATACGGGCACGTCTGATGGCAGATATCGGTAAAAATGATTTGTTGAAAGTAGTGACGGACATGCCCGATGAATTTGTACGTCATTATCCATCGGTACCTCTGCAAGTACGTGCCGGAATAGATGGAAGTCTGAACAATTTGCGTCTTACAGCCTTATCGCTTACACTTCCGGGAGCCATACGTGCCGAAGCCAGCGGAGAAATGTTTTTTCCACTTGATAGTGTGCGGCGCGATGGTTTGTTGCATCTGGAGGCACAAACCGGGAACCTTGGTTTTCTGAAAGCTCTTACAGGGGAAAGTGTAGCTGTTCCTACGGGAATGAGTTTGGAAGGGATGGCTTCATTGACGGGAAATCAGCTTGCAGCCCAAATGAAACTGAATGATGGAGGACAGGGTAAAATAGTATTGGATGCAGGATATAACCTGATTTCGGCCAGTTACAAAGCACAGATAGATATCGATAGCCTGAATTTGCACCGTTTCATGCCTCAAGACTCACTTTACGGCCTTTCTGCTACATTGCATGCGGAAGGAGTGGGCTTGGATTTCTTTTCCCCTCATACTCAAGCGAAGGCAGATGCTGAAGTATCTCATCTCCGTTATGGGCATAGGCTGTTTTCGGGATTGAAGCTCGAAGCCGACCTCCGTCAGTCGCAAGGCAATGTGGCACTCTTTGTGTCTGACCATGCCGTGGACGTTTCTGCCAGCCTTAATGCTTCGCTTCGTCCCAATGCCATTCAAGCAGACTTAGACGCACAGGTGAAACGGCTGGACCTGAAAGCTTTGTCGGTAACAGGAACCAAACTGACTCCATCACTTCACATCAAAGCTTATGCCCAGACCGATATGAAGAAAAGCCATCGTGTACGGTTATCGCTGACCAATATTGTTCTTGCTACGGAAGAAAATACGTTTCACACAAAAGACCTTCATGCCGGAGTGGAGATGGCTTCCGATTCTATCCGGAGTTATGTAAATGCAGGCGACCTGACTTTTCTTTTCCGTTCGCCTGACGGAGTGGAGCGCTTGGGGACCGGTGCTACAGCACTGATGAAGGAATTCGACCGTCAATGGAAAGCGCGTAAGCTGGACCAACGGGCATTGAAACTTCTCTTGCCCCAGGCAGAACTGAGAGTCTTTTCCGGTTCGGATAATCCGGTTGCAAACTTGCTTTCTGCCAATCATTTGCGGTATGACCGTTTTCGGGCAAAGATGACCGCTTCACCTTCCGACGGACTGAATGCCGAAATGAATCTTTATGGTTTACGTACCGATAGTCTGCGGCTGGACACCATATTTTTCGATGCCCGCCAAGATTCTACCCGCTTCTTGTTTCATAGTGGTGTAAAAGCATTGGCCAGCAAGCGTCAGGAAGCTTTCGATATCGGTATGGGAGGAAGTATTGACTCTGTCCGGGCTGGGCTTCGGATAATGTATTTGAATAATAAGCGTGAGAAAGGAGTCGACCTGGGATTAGAAGCCCGCCTGCATCCCGATGGAGTCAGCTTACATGTTTCTCCCGATACCCCCATATTAGTATACCGTCATTTCCAGGCAAATCCCGACAATTACATTTACCTTGCCGACAAAGGACGTATACATGCCGACTTGCGCTTGACGGACACGCTTCATACCGGCTTGTCGCTGACCTCTACACCCGATACCCTTGCGTTGCAAGACTTGACTTTGGCTCTGAACCGCATAGATATAGCCGAGTTTCGCAGAGTGGTGCCTTATATGCCCGATATTGCCGGACGAGTGAGTGCAGAAGTACATTATGTGCAGACGGAAGCAGATATGCAAGTTGCAGCCGAGATGCAGGTAGAACGCCTGGCATATAACCGGCAATCTTTGGGCGACTGGGGAATGTCGGCGGTTTATTTGCCTCAGGAAAATGGAGCACACGGCATTGACGGTTTTATCACTATTGATGGGAAAGAGGCGGTGAATCTGGACGGTACTTATGCAACCGCTCTTGACAAGCAGACAGAAGACAGAATCGATGCAAAGGTAAGCCTGCACCATTTTCCCTTACACATTGCCAATGCTTTCATCCCGGGGAAAATGGCTACACTTGCAGGTGACGTGGATGGAAGCGTAAATGTGAACGGTTCTACTTTAAAACCGATTCTTGACGGAGAGTTTGCCTTGGATAGTGTACAGGTAGGAATCCCTCAGGCTTCACTGAACCTGCGCTTAGACAATCGTCCCCTTAGAATCAATCAGAACCGTTTGGAATTCAAACGCTTTAATATCTATACCGAGGGGGCTACACCGTTTACCATCGATGGCTATGTGGATGTAAATGATTTTGCTGCAATCGATGTCAATCTTCAGATGAATGCACGCAATTTCGAACTTATCAATGCCAAACGGACAAAAGAATCCTTAGTATATGGGAAGCTTTATGTCGATTTCGCTTCGATGGTAAAAGGGTCTCCCGAAAATCTGACAATGCGGGGAAATATGAACATCTTGGGGAACAGCGATTTTACATATATCCTGAAAGATTCTCCTCTTACCGTAGAAGACCGTTTGAGCGAAACGGTAACCTTCGTTGACTTCCGTGATACAGCACAGGTGGATTTGCGGACATTCAAACCAGTGTCGTTGGGAGGTATTGATGTATTGATGACCCTGCATATCGACGAGGCGGTACAGGCACGTGTAGACCTGAACGAAGACGGAAGCAACTATATGTTGCTGGAGGGGGGAGGTGACCTTTCCTTTCAATACCAGCCAGATGGAAATATGGTACTGAACGGACGTTATTCGTTGATGAGTGGAGAAATGAAGTATGAAATGCCCATTATTCCACTGAAGACATTCCACATACAGAGCGGAAGCTATATTGAGTGGACAGGCGACCTGATGAACCCTAATCTTAACATCAAAGCCTCGGAGCGGGTACGGGCTTCGGTGGCATCGGATGACAACAGTTCGAGAATGGTGAATTTTGATGTTGGGGTGCGCCTGACCAACCGGCTGGAAAACTTGGGATTTGCTTTTACCTTGGAAGCTCCCGAAGACGGGACAATGCAGAACGAACTGGCGGGGAAATCGGAAGAAGAGAAAAACAAGCTTGCTGTAACGATGCTGGTGACCGGTATGTATATGGGAGGCGGAAGCACGGGCAATGGCTTTGATACGAACAGTATGCTGAATTCTTTCCTACAAAGCGAAATCAATAAAGTGGCAGGTAGTGCGCTGAAAACCATTGACATCAATTTCGGTATGGAAACCACCGAGCAAGGAAGCGGAGCTTCACGAACAGACTATAACTTCCAGTTTGCCAAACGTTTTTGGAACAACCGCTTCCAAGTGGTGATAGGTGGGAAGATTTCGACAGGTAATGATGCCCAGCAACAGGAAGAATCGTTTATCGACAATATCTCGCTGGAATACAGACTGGACAATAGCGGCACGCGCTATATCAAGATTTTCCACGATAAAAACTACGAAAGCATACTTGATGGTGAAGTGATTGAAACGGGAGTAGGTGTTGTATTGAGAAAAAAAGTAAGTAAGCTGGGCGAACTTTTTATCTTCCGTTCGCGTAAAAAAAACAAACCTACCAATGAAGGTATAAGCGAAGGGCAATGAAGGTATATTAATAAGGTATAGAAGCTAATGAAAAGACTGGACGCATATATATTCGTTTTGCTCGGGATGCTGGCAGGGTTGTCATCATGCTCTACCACCAAGCATTTGCCCGAAGGAGAAACCCTCTATCTGGGACTGAAAAATATCACAATCCAGAATGAAGATGAAACCAAAGCCGGACAGACGGCATTAGACGAAGTGATGGGAGCCATCAGCATTGCTCCCAACAATGCTATCGTGACCTATCCGAATGTGCGGTTTCCTATTCCTTTCGGACTATGGATGTATAATCGCTTTGAACGATATGAAAAAGGTTTCGGCAGGTGGATATTCAAGCATCTGGCTGCCGACCCCGTTCTGCTATCGGAAGTGAATCCGGATACCCGTGCCAAAGTGGCGGGCAACTTGCTTCGTGATTATGGCTTCTTCGATGGGCATGTCACATGGAAAATAGACAGCACCAAAAACGAACGTGCCGTAAAATTGAGTTATGATATTGATATGGGGCGTCCGTACCGGATAGATACATTGCTATACGAAGGTTTTGCTCCCCGAACCGACAGTCTGATTCATGCCCGTTCATCGGAGCGACTGGTACATACCGATGATTATTTTAATGTCAATACCCTGAATGCAGAACGTCAACGGGTGGTAGATTTGTTGCGCAACCACGGATATTATTATGCACGTACCGATTTCCTGACATTTCTAGCCGACACCCTGATGCGTCCCGGCTATGTGATGCTGAAGATGGTTCCTGCTGCCAATCTTCCGAAAGAAGCCTTAAAAACCTATCATATCGGGAAGACAGCTGTTTATTTGACAGGATACAACGGAGAACCTCCTGTTGACTCAATGAAATTGCGTGACTTTACAGTGTTTTATGCCGGAGACAAGCCAGGATTGCGCTTCGATGTATTGCGTAAGCGTTTTCTTTATCGGAAAGGAGAACTTTATTCACAGACACGTCAAGATTATACCCAGGAAGCACTTTCACGATTGGGAGTGTTTAAGTTCAACGAGATGCAATACTTGCCTCGTTCCGGTGAAGATACGCTTGATGTACGGGTAAATGCCATGTTCGATTTGCCTTACGATAGTGAATTGGAATTGAATGTCACGACCAAGAGTACAAAGCAGACTGGTCCGGGAGCTATATTCAAACTTACGAAAAAGAACTTCCTGAGGATGGGGGCTTCGCTGAATCTGGAACTGAAAGGTTCGTACGAATGGCAGACCAGTTCGACGGTAGACGGTGACAAGTCGGTTATGAATTCGTATGAACTGGGTGCTGCGCTTTCACTTGATTTTCCGCGCATTGTCATTCCTTGGGTACGCAACCGGATAGATCCGTTCCGTTTCCCTTCCGAAACCCATTTCCGCATCTATGCAGAGCAGGTGAACCGTGCCCGTTATTTCAAAATGCTTTCTTTTGGCGGAAGTATATCTTATAGCTTTCAGAAATCACGAAGCATGAAACATACCGTCACACCGGTTCATCTTGCTTTCAATCACTTGCAACGCCGTACGGCTACATTCGATTCGATTGCTTTGGCAAACCCAATGCTCTTTCATAGTTTGGACGACCAGTTCATCCCTTCCATTTCGTATACTTTTACTTATGATGATTCGTGGCGTCAACGCCGTTGGCGGATATGGTGGGAGAACTCGTTCACTTCGGCAGGAAATATCACGTCGGCTATTTATGCTGCTTTCGGAAGAGGATTCAAAGAAAAAGAAAAGAAATTTTTAGGAACCCCTTTTGCCCAATTCCTGAAATTTACCAGTGAGATACGCCCGTTGTTTTACATCAATGAAAAACAGCAGCTGGCAGGACGGTTGATGGCAGGTGTGATTTGGGCATATGGCAATAAGACTATTGCACCTTACAATGAGCAGTTTTACGTGGGAGGTGCCAATAGCATCCGTGCCTTTACGGTACGTTCGTTGGGTCCGGGACGTTTTCATCCGGCAGATAATGCTGCCTATTCGTATGTAGATGAAACAGGTGACATCAAACTGGAAGCAAACCTGGAGTATCGGTTCAGGCTTTTCTCGAATATGTTTGGTGGAAATCTTAACGGGGCAGTCTTTCTTGATGCAGGCAATGTGTGGCTGATGCGGAAAGATGAGGCTCGTCCCGGTGCGGAATTCACTTTCAAACATTTTTTCGATAATATAGCTGTAGGTACTGGTGTGGGTATCCGTTATGATTTGTCTTTTCTTGTCCTTCGTCTGGATTGGGGAATTGCTCTCCACGTGCCTTATGAAACCGGACGTTCTGGGTATTATAACATTCCCCGGTTCAAGGACGGACAAGGTCTGCATTTTGCTATTGGTTATCCGTTCTGAATTTTCCCCATAGCGAGTACAGACATGCTGGTCTGTTTTTTATGAATTCCACAAAAATGCGGATATTCATTCTATTTACTGAATATCCGCAAACATCCCATGTAGGGGCGTATTGGACAAAATGTGAATATTCATTTTCTATTTTTTCCGCGCTTTCTCCTTGTATTCTGTAGGTGTCATTCCAAAACGTTGTTTAAAGCATTTGCTGAAATAGCGTGGGTCGTTGATACCTACCATATAGGCAATTTGGGTCATATTGAACTCGCCCGATTCTATCAGTTGTGCAGCACGTTTTACGCGCATTTCTTTGATGAATTCGATTGGGGCAAATCCAGTAAGCGATTTCAGTTTCTTAAAGAAAACCGAGCGGCTTACCGCCATTTCTTTCACCAGGTCGTCCACTATCAGATCACCATTATCCAGATTTTTCTCCATAAATTCCGTCAAGTGGTCCATAAAGAGTTTGTCTTGTGGTGAAATAGAATTTTGCACTTCTTTTTCCACTTTTGCTTCCTCTTCTGTAGCCGGAGCATTGGTGTTCATCAGGTGTTCGCTATAGAATTGGCGCAGCCGTTTGCGGCGCATGAGCAGATTGTCTACACGTGCTTTCAGATATACGGCACTGAAGGGTTTGGTGATATAGCTGTCTACGCCCAGTTCCATACTTTGCAATTTGCTGTCCATGTCGGTCTTGGCAGTCAGTAAAACGATAGGTATGTGACTGGTTGACATGTCACTTTTCAATTCTTTCGTCAGTGTTATACCGTCTTTTTCGGGCATCATGATGTCGCTGATGATGATGTCGGGGATATATTTGCGGGCTTTTTCTACACCTTCTGTACCATTTGATGCTTCGATGGTTTGAAATTCTTCATTAAAAATGTTACGTAAGAAGAAACGTAGTTCCAGGTTATCTTCCACCAGCAACATTGTTTTTCGGTCGGTAATTGTTCCGGATAAAGTATTTTCAACTTGAGGTTCTTGTTTTATTTCCGGCAAATTGCTTTCGGATGATAGCTCGACATTGTCCGAAACAATAAATTCCACTTGTTCACCGAAATGCTCTTTGCCTTTCTGGAATTCTATAGTAAAGCAGCTCCCTTCTCCTTCCTTACTGTCTACGTGGATGTCGGCATGATGTAGGTCTGCCAGTTCTTTGGCAAGCGACAGGCCTATTCCCGTACTGTTTCCCATCAGATGTTTATCCAGTAAAGCCTCGAAACGTACGAATAAAGATTTCTTCATGCTTTCAGGAATACCGATTCCTTGGTCTTGCACGCCTATTGCTATGCTCTTTTCATTTTCATGTATAAAGACTTTAATACTTTTGCCTTGTGGAGTATATTTAAATGCATTTGAGAGTAGGTTGAAGATAATTTTTTCTACTTTGTCTACATCTACCCATAGCTTCAACGAAGGTTGTTCGCTTTCGAAGATGAAATCTATTTTGTTTGATTCGGCCAGCGATTCGAAGTTTTCCATGATTTTACGGACAAAAGGAACGATATCCACCTGCTCTACACAGAGCTTCATCTTGTTGTTCTGTATTTTGCGGAAATCCAGAATCTGGTTCACCAGGCGTAGCATACGGTGGGTATTCCGCTCTACAACTTGTAGCTGCTCCCTCACTTCATGTGTCAGGTCGTTGCGTTTTAAAATATAGCTTAGCGGACCTTCTATCAAAGTGAGTGGGGTACGTAATTCGTGTGAAATGTTGGTGAAGAAGCGCAGTTTGATATCTGTAACCTGTTGTTCTACAGAAACTTCATGTTTCAGGCGGTAGATAATGAATAAAATATAAGCTCCACCAAGCAATATGCCGAGAAAAACGATGACATAAAGTCCGTAAGCGATAGGGGTTTCCCAGAAAGCAGGCTGGACAGTTATAGGCAAATGCCGTTCGTTGTTTACCCATATACCTGCTCCGTTGGTAGAACGGATGCGGAAAGTATATTCCCCCTGAGGTAAGTTTGTATAGGTAGCCGTACGCTGTTTGCCTACATAGTTCCATTCTTCATCGAATCCCTCCAGCATATAAGCATATTTGATATTTTCCGGGAAGTTCATGTCAAGTGCTGCAAATGAGAGAGCTATGGTGTTTTTGGTGTGGGGAAGTACAAGACTGCCCAGACTGTTCAGAGACTCTGGCAGTACCGTCCCGGCTTTAGGCATGATGTTTTCATTGGCTATTTTCAGGCCGGCAAAGATAATTTCGGGCACATAATTGTTGGTCTTTACTTCTTCCGGGCGATATACAAGCACTCCGCGGTTCGACCCAAAGAGTAGTCTTCCATCGGTGAGTACCATGGCCGTATTTTCCTCAAAGGCCAATTCTTCTCCCAGTTCGCGTCGCAGAAAATTGTCGAAACGATGTTTATGAGTATCCATGCGGCTCAGTCCGCTTTCTGTACCTATCCATATATTTCCTTTTTCGTCTTCGGCTAGTGATACCAGTACATCGGTGGGTAGGCCGCTGGTAGTATTGTAAGATGAGAAACGTGCTTTGCCTTTATGGTCTATGTCTTTCAATTTATTCAAGCCACCGCCGAATGTAGCAAAGAACAAATGTTTTTTCCCAGTGAGCAGAATATCATATATATCGTTGTTGCTTAAACTCTCAGGGTCGCCCGGAGTACGTGCATGCAGATGAAAGCTGATGGCTTCTGGGCGGGTGAAGTCTTCATCGAAAGAAAGAAGTCCATTCGATGTAGCAATCCACATTGTACCGTTGGCATCGCGTTGCAAGGCACGTGCTTTGTAACAACGTTCCATTGGATATGATTTCAGGTTGTTGCGAAAGTTAATGAAACGATAGCTTCCGTCTGCCTGAGGTTCCATGCAGTTGATACCTCCCCCAAATGTAGCTATCCACAGACGTCCTTTTCCGTCTTCGCAGATATCATAAGCACTATTGTGGCTCAAGCTATAAATGTCGTTGGCATCATACGTATAATGAGTCGGACGATAAGATTTATTTCCTTCCTGTGGTTCGAGACGGATAATGCCACCACCTTTTGAGGCTATCCAGACGGTGCCATGCGAGTCTTCCATGATGCGGTAGGCTGGGGTGATAAACGGAGTGCCCGATGAAGAGATACGTCCATCAGCGGTAAGGTAGCCTAAAGGAGCCATATCGGTGTTGAAGATGGTAATTTTCCCGTCCCGTGTACCTATCCAGATACGTTTTTGTGAATCTTCGCACAAGGCACGCACTTGATTGGCGTGAGTGTCGTAATGACATGCCAAGGGTTTGTATAGGCGGAATTCATTATCGAAGAACGAAACTTTTTCCAGTCCTTTCGAATGGGTACCTAGCCACAGATTCCCCTGGCGGTCGGTCATCATGGCATGCAATTTATTTGAGAAGCGCCATTCACTGCTTCCGGCTTCATCGTAAAAAGGCAATAGCCTGCCTGAGTCACGATCGAACCAGGACAATCCTCCGCCTACAGGATGTACCCATAAGTTTCCGTCCCGGTTTTCGCAGATAGAGAATACAGGTATCGAGCGGTCGGCCGGGTCTTTTTCTACTTTTATCTGTTCTACTTTCAGTTGTTTTTCGTCTGGGTTCAAGTGGCATACACACCCCGAACGGTCTACACCTGCCCATATTTCGTCATGACTGTCTACGTATATCGAGATGATGGGTGAACTGGCAAAGTCAAATCCTTGCTCTGCTCCATAAAAATATATGGATTCTGTCTGTGTATCAGTTATCAGGATGCCTTGCTTGGGGGCTGCGAATACCATACGTCCGTCTTTTAGCTGGCGGATGGCGATAATGTTGTCTTGTATGGGAAGTTCTTTCAATGTGAATATGTCATTGTTTGTATTGTATATCCATACACGTCCTTGCCGTGAGGTGAACCACAACATTCCTTCTACTTCCAGTACATCGAAAAACGGTTGTTCCTGCTGTCTTTTCCGGGGATGGGTATCGGCAAAATAACTTGTTTCTTTCCCATCAGGGTCTATACGGAGCAAACCGTTTTCGCTAAGCAGCCATTCTCTTCCTTTGCTATCCAAATGTATGTTGTAGATGCGTGTGCCCTTTTCCCCACATGCGCTCGAAAGGTAAGTTTTTTGTCCTTCCTTCTGCTGTGAGGTTGCAGGTGTAATACGTATGCCTCCATCGTTTCCGGCAAGCAACCATACTGTTCCGTTTTTCAAGGTTACAATGTTGGTTATTACAAGATTGCTTTCCGGTTCCTGAGATAAAATTTCGTCAAAGGTTTCCCGACGTTTGTCAAAGCGAAATACATGTCCGTCGTAGGCGATGCACCATATATTACCTTTGGCGTCTACATATAGGTAATCGATGCGATTGGATGCCCATTCCACTTCATTGCTTTTGCGTGCTTTGTAAACTTGGAAGTCATACCCGTCGAAGCGGTTGATTCCATCCCATGTCGCAAACCATAGCATGCCGTCATGGTCTTGTACCATAGCCATTACGGTGTTTTCCGAAAGTCCGTTCTCTTGCGAATAATGTGTGAATGTGCAGTTCAGTTGCGCCCGGACAGGAAGGAATGTCAGCAGAGATAAAAATATGTAGCAGAAGATTGTTTTCATGGTTCTTGGTTGATAAAGTAAGCAAATGTAAGCAATATTTTGATACGAGCCAAACAGATACCAGAATAATCCGTTCGATGTCCGGGGCAGAGTCAACCAGCGAGTGCAACATTACGAAATATTTTTGAAAAAGACCTCAGCCGGAGTCAAGAAATTGAGTTTTTCTCTCGGTCTGGCATTAATTTTCTTCCTGATCTTGGTTA